>JBAXHK010000011.1:0-12097 GCA_037138935.1 Actinomycetes bacterium | reverse complement strand
AACGATAAGGGTCCTTATGGCTACACCCCAAAGGGCGGAACCGGGGCGGCGGTGCGCACCTTCGTGCAAGTCGCCAAGGGGCTTGCGGCAGGATAAGGGTTACAACCACGCAACCCATAGCCGATAGGAGTTCGACGTGCCCACTGCCGATCTAGTGATACTTGGCGGCGGTAGCGGTGGTTACGCCTGCGCCCTCCGGGCGGCAGAACTGGGCATGTCGGTCATCTTGATCGACAAGGACAAATTAGGTGGCACCTGCCTGCACCGGGGCTGCATCCCAACCAAGGCCTTACTGCATGCGGCTGAAGTAGCCGATAGCGCCAAGGAGAGCGAAGCTTTTGGGGTGCGAGCGATATTCGAGGGCATAGACATGCCGAAGGTCAACGAATATCGCGATGGGGTCGTTGGGCGCCTTTATAAGGGGCTACAAGGACTTATAAAGAGCCGCAACGTGACGCTGGTTGAAGGCGCCGGCCGCTTGGTCGCGCCCAACACGGTCGAAGTTAACGGCGAGAATTACATCGGCAAGAACGTGGTTCTCGCAACCGGATCGTATGCGCGAACCTTGCCGGGCCTTGAAATCACCGGGCGCATCATGACCTCTGACCAAGCCTTGGATCTTGATTACGTACCCGAGCGCGTAATCGTTTTGGGCGGTGGCGTTATCGGTGTTGAATTTGCCAGCGTCTGGCGCTCCTTCGGCTCTGAAGTCACCATCGTTGAAGGCCTACCGAACCTGGTGCCTAATGAGGATGAGGCCTGCTCGAAAGCCCTTGAACGCGCTTTCCGTAAACGCGGGATTAACTTTTCGACCGGGATTAAGTTCGCATCGGCAACCCAAGACGATGCCGGTGTACATGTCATTCTCGAAAACGGCACCACCCTTGATGCAGATCTCCTGCTAGTTGCCGTTGGCCGCGGGCCAAATGCATCGGACATGGGATTTGAGGAGCAAGGCATTGCGATGGAGCGTGGCTGGGTACTTGTTGATGATCGCCTGCGCACCAACGTGGCCGGTGTCTATGCGGCCGGTGACATCACCCCTGGCCTACAACTCGCCCACCGCGGCTTCCAGCATGGCATCTTTATCGCTGAGGAGATCGGCGGGTTGAACCCGATGGTGATAGCCGATGTCAACATCCCCCGCGTCACCTACTGCGAACCTGAGGTTGCCAGTGTTGGCCTCACCGAAGTCGAAGCCCGCGCAAAGTACGGTGATCAAACCAAGATCTTTGAATACAACCTCGGCGGCAATGGCAAAAGCCAGATCCTTGGCACCGCCGGGTTCATCAAGCTCGTTAGCGTCATCGATGGCCCTGTTGTTGGGGTTCATATGGTTGGTTCGCGGATGGGCGAGCAAATTGGTGAAGCGCAATTAATCGTGAACTGGGAAGCCCACCCCGAGGATGTCGCAACGCTGATCCACGCCCACCCAACCCAAAACGAGGCCATGGGCGAAGCCCATCTGGCTTTAGCCGGCAAGCCACTGCATTCCCACGCTTAAGACCGACAGGAGACCTACCACTATGACGTTCTCAGTCACAATGCCGCAGCTCGGCGAGAGCGTGACAGAGGGCACCGTCACGCGTTGGTTGAAGCAAGTTGGCGATACCGTCGCGGCTGATGAGCCATTACTTGAGGTATCCACCGACAAAGTCGATACCGAAATTCCATCCCCTGCCGCTGGTGTCCTTCTTGCGATTCGCGCTCAGGAGGACGAAACCGTGCTAGTCGGTGCAGAACTAGCCGTTATCGGCGCGGCCGGTGACGCACCAGCAGCGGCCGCTACCGAGGCACCGGTTGTGCCACCCGCTAACACTCAAGGCGCGCCTGAAATCAGCATCACTTTGCCCGCACTCGGCGAAAGTGTCACCGAAGGCACCGTCACCCGCTGGCTAAAGCAGGTAGGTGATCAAGTTACGGCCGATGAGCCGATCTTGGAGATCTCCACCGACAAAGTCGATACCGAGATCCCGGCACCTGCCAGTGGCACTTTGGTCGCTATCACCGCCGGTGAAGATCAAACCGTCGCCGTGGGTAGTGAACTTGGTCGTATTGCCACCGGTGCCAGTGCCTCAGTCGCCAGTGCGCCGGTTGCAGTCGCGCCGGTTGCCGTAGCACCGGTTGCAGTAGCAGTAGCACCGGGTGCAGTAGCAGTAGCACCGGTCGAGGTAGCAGACTTGTCCGACGCGTATGTCACCCCACTGGTGCGCCGACTAGCCGCCCAAAACGGTATTGACCTAGACACTGTCACCGGCACCGGTGTCGGAGGGCGCATCCGAAAACAAGATGTGCTCGATGCCGCGCAGCAAAAAGACGCTCCCGGCGTGGTCGCAGCCGCAACGCCGGTAACCGCAGCCACCCCGCCGGCATCGCCACTTCGCGGCCGCACTGAAAAAATGCCAAGGCTGCGCAAGGTAATTGCCGAACGCCTTGTTGAATCCCTCCAAACATCTGCGCAATTGACGACCGTCATTGAAGTTGATGTCAGCCTCATCGCCAGCCTTCGTAATCGAGTCAAGAACGAGTTCGAAGCGCGAGAAGGGGTGAAACTCACCTTCTTGCCGTTCTTCTGCAAGGCCGCGGTTGAGGCCCTAAAGCAATACCCGCAGGTAAATGCTTCCATCAACATGGACGAAGGCACCATCACCTACCACGATTCCGAGAACATAGGTATCGCGGTCGATACCGAGCGTGGTCTCCTCGTGCCGGTGATCCAGCGGGCCGGTGACTTAAACATCGCCGGGCTCGCGCGCCACATCGCCGATGTTGCTGAGCGCACCCGCACGAACAAGGTCAGCCCTGATGAACTCAGCGGCGGCACCTTCACCGTTACCAACACCGGTAGCCGCGGCGCCCTTTTCGATACTCCAATCATCAACCTGCCTCAGGTCGCGATTCTTGGCACCGGCGCCGTCGTCAAGCGTCCGATTGTTGTCACCGATGCGACCGGTCAAGATGTCATCGCAATCCGGTCGATGGTTTACCTCGCCCTGTCCTACGATCACCGGATTATCGATGGGGCTGATGCCGCACGCTTCTTAGGCACAATGCGCCAGCGACTCGAAGAAGCATCATTCGAAGCCGAACTCGGCCTGTGATTTCATGAAGATCGCAATCACCGGAGCTTCCGGGCTCATCGGTTCAGCCCTGGTAATCCACCTGCGGGCCCGAGGCCACGAGGTGCTGCGCCTTGTCCGGCGGCCGGCAGCCGCCCCTGATGAAGTCACCTGGGATGTTGCCGCCGGCACCGTCGACCTAGTGGGCTTAGCGGGCACCGAAGCGGTAATTCACTTGGCTGGCGCTGGCGTCGGCGACCACCGTTGGACTGAAGAGTACAAGCGCGAAATCTTAAACAGCCGCGTCGACGGCACCGCCACGATTGTGCGCGCCATTACCCAACTTGACCCGAAACCCCGCGTGCTGATTGCCGGGTCGGCAATCGGTTGGTACGGCGATACGGGAGACAAAGCAGTCGATGAAAGTGACCGCGCTGGTACCGGATTCTTGGCCGATGTGGTGCGCGCTTGGGAGGCCGCGGCCGACCCCGCCGCCCAAGCCGGGATTCGCGTAGTTCACGCACGCACCGGTTTGGTTGTTGCCAAAGCCGGCGGCGCGTGGGCGAAACTCTTCCCCCTATTTCGTCTCGGGCTCGGCGGCAAAATGGGCAGCGGCCGCCAGTACTGGTCTTGGATCTCTCTGCGCGATGAATTAGCCGCCCTCGAGTTTCTCCTGACTTCTGACAACATCTCAGGGCCGGTCAATCTCACCGCCCCGCACCCCGCAACCAATGCAGAAGTCACGGCGGCGATGGGTCGGGTACTTGGCCGTCCCACTTTGTTACCGGTGCCCAGCTTCGCGCTCAAGACCGCTCTCGGTGAATTCTCCAGTGAAGTTCTAGGCAGTATTCGAGTTGTACCTGCGGTGCTCGAGGCCGAAGGTTTCACCTGGCAGGACCCAGATATCGAGTCGGCGATCCGGGCGGCCCTGGCCTAATGCCGTGCGACGTCGTCGTAGTGGGTGCCGGCCTTGCCGGTCTCGCCGCTGCGCGAGAGTTGTCAGTGCACGGGCTCAACGTCTTAGTACTCGAATCCGGTGACGAGGTCGGCGGGCGGGTGCGCACCGACCGAATCGATGGCTATTTATTCGATCGTGGATTTCAGCTCTATAACCCCGCGTATCCCGAAGCCGCTCGGGTTCTTGATCACGACGCATTGCAACTTCGCCCACTTACTCCAGGTGTCGTGGTCGCCCTGGCCGATGGCAATGCCCGACTCGGTGACCCCAGAAGCAGGCCGGGCTGGGCCGTGGATTCGGCTTCCCCGCGCACCGGCTCCCTGCTCAGCAAGGCGCGCTTTGCGAGGTACGCCATCAGGGCGGCCAACACCCCCGCGCACCGCATTTTGGCCGATGATGATTTCTCAAGTGCAGTTGCACTGCGTGCAGCCGGAGTCGACGACGCCCTATTCAATAAAGTCCTGCGCCCTTTCTTGGCGGGGGTCTTCCTTGAGCCCGATTTACAGACCTCGCGGCGGTTCATGGATTTAATCTTGAAGTCATTTGTAAATGGCACGCCGGCCGTGCCAAGTACCGGAATGCAGGCACTCCCCGAACAACTTCGCGACTCACTCCCAGCTGGTTCGGTGCGGTGCAACACCACTGTCACCAAAGCTAAAGCTGGATTAGTCGTCACCGAAAGTGGAGAGTTTCGGATCCGCGCGATTGTTATCGCTACCGATCCAATCGGGGCGAAATCATTGAATTCAACTATCGCCGCGCCACTTGGTAGATCAGTAACCACTTGGTACCACCTAGCCACACAATCAGGAAAGACCCTCAACGGCGGATCCGGTGTCCTTGTTGTTGATGGTGATAATCGCGGGCCGGTTCTCAATTCAGTTGTGATGACAAATGCTGCCCCCAGTTACGCACCAGCAGGCAAGGTACTCATCTCTTCGTCCGCCCTGGGTACCAATGCAAGTGTCGAAGACGAACGAGCGGTGCGCACGCATCTGGCCACTATGTATGGCGTTGACACCACCGCTTGGGAGCCAATAGCCCACTACGCCATTTCGTACGCTTTGCCGGCCATGTTGCCACCCTTACAGATACCTAGTGCGGTGAAACTTGCCGACGGCCTGTTCGTCTGCGGTGATTACCGTGAGACCGCATCCATCCAAGGGGCGATGAGAAGTGGGCGCCGCGCAGCTGAAGCGGTGCTTGCAGACTTGGGTGTGCGATGAATACCACCGATTCCGCACTTGATGTCCAGTTGATCGGTTTTGGCGACGACGCGATTGACTACGTTGCTGCTTGGGATTTGCAGCGTCGCGTACACGCTGATGTCGTATCGGGTGCAAGTACCAACACCGTGCTAATCCTCGAGCACCCATCGGTCTATACCGCGGGGCGCCGCACCGAAATTCATGAGCGACCATTTGATGGCACGCCGGTAATTGATGTTGACCGCGGCGGCAAGATAACTTGGCACGGGCCCGGTCAACTTGTTGGCTACCCGATTGTTCGCCTCCCCAGCCCACTAGATGTTGTTGCCCACGTTCGTCGCATCGAAGCCATGCTCATTTTGGTTTGCAGTGCATTCGGGGTGACCGGAGTGCGTATTGACGGGCGCAGCGGGGTCTGGATCCCCGCCGATGACCGCGGCCCTGACCGCAAGGTGGCGGCAATTGGCATTCGCGTTACCGAAGGTGTCACGATGCACGGGTTCGCAATCAACTGTGACTGCGATATGGCTTGGTTCGACAAGATCGTGCCCTGCGGGATAAAGGATGCAGAAGTTACCTCACTGAGCCAAGAAATTGGCCGCCGCGTGAGCGTCGCCGAAGTACTGCCAACGCTGATCGAGTTCCTGCCAGAACTAGTCCACCCCGTAGGCTGATCACATGACCCTCGTCGAGCCGGTTTATTCGGATAGCCAAGGCCGGCGCATGCTTCGGATAGAGGCGCGCAACGCCGAGGTGCCGATCGAGCGAAAGCCCGAGTGGATTCGTACCAAACTTAAGACCGGCCCTGAATTCTTGAAAATCAATGCCTTGGTCAAGGCGGAGGGCCTACACACTGTCTGCCAAGAAGCCGGGTGCCCAAATATCTACGAGTGCTGGGAAGACCGCGAAGCGACCTTCTTAATCGGTGGCGAGCAATGCACCCGGCGCTGTGACTTCTGCCAGATCGATACCGGCAAACCGGCACCATTGGATCGCGATGAGCCTCGACGGGTTGCCGAGTCGGTGCGAACTATGGGCCTGCGGTACGCCACGGTCACCGGTGTAGCCCGTGATGATCTCCCTGATCAAGGTGCCTGGCTTTATGCCGAAACCGTTCGCGTGATCAAAGAAGTGAACCCAGAGACCAATGTCGAAGTTTTAATACCGGATTTCTCAGGTGAGCCACATTTGTTAGCCGAAGTATTTGCGGCGGCTCCAGCAGTTTTGGCCCATAACCTTGAGACCGTGCCTCGGATTTTCAAGCGCATCCGCCCGGCCTTTACCTACGAACGTAGTTTGGATGTTCTAACCCAGGCGAAAAGTGCCGGAATGGTTACCAAAAGCAACTTGATCTTGGGTATGGGCGAAGTTGATGCAGAGATTGACACCGCGCTTATCGATCTGCACGCGGCTGGGTGTGATCTCCTGACGATCACGCAATACCTGCGCCCATCACCCCGCCATCATCCGGTCGACCGCTGGGTGAAGCCAGAGGTTTTCGTCGACTTAGCAGAGCGGGCAACACAAATTGGTTTTGTCGGAGTGATGAGTGGGCCTTTGGTGCGGTCAAGCTACCGCGCCGGGCGGCTCTACCAGCAGGCAATGGAGGCAAGGAGTTGAGCGCAAGAGTTGAAGCGGTGCATATTTGGCCGGCTGGAGCAAAAACCCCGACCCCGGTAGCTGAACTCGAACTCGATTGGGGCGGCCCGGTGGGTGACCGCCATCACGGACTAACGATGGCATCAGATGTCCGGCAAAAGGATGTTTTCCCGAAGGGAACAACGATCCGCAATCACCGGCAACTCTCAATTGTTGATCTAGCTGAACTTTCGAGCATCTGCGGCGAGCTCGGTATTGCGGAAATTGCACCCGGGGTGATAGCCGACAACATTTGCACCGAGGGCATCCCTGGGCTCACCGAGCTCCCTCGAATGACCAGATTGCTGTTCGCCGGCGGCGCGGTTGTCATGTTGGGTGGCGAGAACCTCCCCTGCACTATCGCCGGAGCCTTGGTGGAGGCCCAGTACGGCACCGGCGCCGAAAAGTTCCCGAAAGCCGCGATGGGGCGGCGCGGCGTGACCGGCTGGGTCGAGCACCCCGGCCGCATCCATGCCGGGGAATTGATCGAGGTCCGGCTTCCCTAGGCTGGGCCCATGGCCCTGGGAAAAATCCGCTCGACACTGTCCTCAATCGCCCAGAACTGGGGTATGACCCAGAAGGTCTACCGGACTTTGCCGCTCGAAGTCATCGGGCTATTCCTCCTCGGCTACCTCGTGGGATTCGTCCCGACCTTTATCTTCTTGAACCTATTTACCGCCATCCTGGTCGGTATTCCCTTGGGCCTACTCGCGGCAGTTTTCTGGTTTAGCCGCCGGGCGATGAAAGCGGCCTACCGCCAGATCGAGGGGCAGCCAGGGGCGGCGGCTGCCGTAGTGCAATCACTGCGCGGTGGCTGGTTAGTAACACCAGGAATCGCAGTCAACAAGAACCAAGATTTAATCAGCCGAGTTGTCGGTAAACCTGGAGTCATCTTGATATCCGAAGGCCCATCAAGTCGGGTCAGCCACATGCTCGGCAATGAGCGCAAAAAGACCGCTCGCTGGCTCCCAGATATCCCGATCTACGAAATTCAGGTCGGCGACGAACCGGGCCAGGTCTCACTAGGCAAACTGCAGCGCTCATTAACCAAGTTGCCTCGCAACCTTCGCGGTGGCGAGATCACCGACGTGCGCCGCCGGCTCGATGCTGTTAGCCAAACCGGTGGCTCACTGCCGATCCCGAAGGGGCCGATGCCGACGAGTACCCGATCGGCACGCCGCCCCCGCTAACTAGCGGCTCCGCGCCCCTCGAGTTCGAATAACCACACTTCCAAGGGCACGATCTTGCAGGCCACGGCCAGTTGAGTCATAGATCAAAGCTGGGATCACGCAGCAGACGAGCACCGTCCGAAGGGCGATACGCCACAGCGATAGCCGCCCGCCGTCCAATCGAACTACTGAAATACCCATGATGCGTTGGCCAAATGAGGCCGACATCAACCAAGTGAACAAGATCACCTCAGCCGCGAAGAGCAAAAGCACGGTGATCGACCCTTCGGCGGAGCCGTAGGCCACCTGGCCGAATAACACTCGCGACAAGAGGATGCAGGCGAGCCAATCCAGGCAAATTGCCACCACCCGGCGACCGAGCCCACCTGGCTCCTCCGGCTTTGTCTTTGGGTCTGGTGTGGCTGAAGTCACGCCCCCACGGTACCGGGAGGCGAAATTGATGCATCCTTTAACATTGCCGAAACAGTCGGGATACACCAACGACATGGCCTTTGCCTATGGTCTCGGGTATCCGGAGGCACCAGCCACCGTGCGAGGCGAGAACCCCGTGGGATAAACCCACAGGGCAAATGCGTAGAAATGTCAGGGAGGATTTCGTGTTCAAGAATTCAACTGAGGTACTGAGTTACATCAAGGCCGAAGGCGTGAAGTTCGTAGACGTGCGGTTTATCGATCTGCCCGGCGTGATGCAGCACTTCAATATGCCCGTGGAGTCATTTGACCAGTCGGTATTCGACGACGGCCTAATGTTTGACGGATCATCCATCCGCGGCTTCCAGGCTATCCATGAATCCGACATGAAGTTGATCCCGGATCCTTCAACCGCTTTCATCGACCCGTTCCGCAATGCCAAGACACTGGTCATGAATTTCTCGATTCTTGACCCATTCACCGACGAACGTTACAGCCGCGATCCACGCAATGTGGCAGCAAATGCCGAGTCCTACCTCGCCTCAACAGGTATTGCCGACACTGTCTATTTCGGCGCTGAAGCTGAGTTCTACGTCTTTGACGACGTTCGGTTTGAAACCAATCAGCATGAGTCGTACTACCACATCGATTCGGTCGAAGGCGCTTGGAACACCGGACGTGTCGAAGAGGGCGGTAACCGCGGCTACAAGACCCGCTACAAGGGCGGGTACTTCCCCGTACCGCCGGTTGACCACTTCGCTGACATCCGCGACGACATGGTCGAGAAGTTGCTGCAGGTTGGCCTGCATGTTGAGCGCTCACATCATGAGGTTGGAACGGCAGGTCAAGGTGAAATCAACTACCGCTTCAATTCACTGCAAAAAGCTGCCGACGAGCTCATGCTCTTCAAGTACATCATCAAGAACGTCGCCTGGGCACACGGCAAGACCGCAACTTTCATGCCCAAGCCACTCTTCGGCGATAACGGCTCGGGGATGCATTGCCACCAGTCGCTCTGGAAGAAAGGTGAGCCACTGTTCTATGACGAGCGCGGCTACGGCGGGCTTTCCGATATCGCGCGCTGGTACATCGGTGGCCTCCTACACCATGCACCATCGTTGCTGGCGTTCACCAACCCGACCGTGAACTCCTACCACCGCTTGGTACCGGGCTACGAAGCCCCGGTTAACCTCGTTTACTCCGCTCGCAACCGCTCGGCCTGCATCAGGATCCCAGTGACCGGCAACTCACCAAAGGCCAAGCGCATTGAGTTCCGGGTGCCTGATCCATCGAGTAACCCCTACCTTGCTTTCGCGGCTCAGTTGATGGCTGGCCTTGACGGCATCAAGAACAAAATCGAGCCGCACGCCCCGGTCGATAAGGATCTCTACGAATTGCCGCCGGATGAAATGGCCAGTATCCCCCAGGTACCGGGCTCCCTACCGGCGGTTCTGGAAGCCCTAGAAGCCGATAACGAGTACCTACAGGCCGGCGGGGTCTTCCCGAGCGACTTGATCGAAACTTGGATAGACTACAAGAGAACTCACGAAATAGATCCAATCCGTATGCGACCGCATCCGCACGAGTTTGAGCTTTACTACGACATCTGATCGCACAGGTTCCCTTTCGCGTCGATTCGCCTCGCGTGCTAGGGGAAAGGGACGGGCCACTTCGGTGGCCCGTCCCGCTTTTTTTGGCCTGGCTAAGACATGATTGCTAGGTGAACGAAGATTTACCGGTGGGCGCCGAGCCACCAGAAGTTATCGCCCCAGCTCGAAGGCGCCATGCCCGCCAGTACAACCCACTGCCCCGCATACTCGTGCTGGTAACAGCCGCCGTGCTACTTACCGCGGCTTTTTGGGCCGGTTTCACTTTTCAAAGTACCTACGCAAACGCAGGTGGTGAGCCCGCAGAAGTCATCGTGGCCACCTGGATGCGCGACAACAACATGGGGCCGTTAGTCGCCAAGTTGGAAGACGTTTACTACACCTATGTCAGCACCCCGGACGTTGGAGGCACGCCAACTATTTCAGCAGATATCACCGCAGAAGACAACGCCGGCCTTGACCCCGAAGACCTCCAGCCGTCCGATTCGCCCAGTGCTATGCCCAGTGCTATGCCCAGTGCTATGCCTAGTGTCATTCCCAGCCCGATTGTTACCCCGGTGGTCGAACACCTCAATCCCCCACCGCCGATAACCTCACCGGTACCTAACCCTGAACCACAAGAAGGCCTCTGGCAACCGGTCGGCAGCCGGGTGGCCGGTCTCCCAGCCATGTATGTCGCCCGGGTGCGCGCCGACAATGTGCACACCAGCTACTACGCCTCGGTACTTTGGATCGACACCTCACTTGCCAAAGCCATGTTTATCCCCGGTTTTGAAGAACCCGGCGGCCCGAACCCTTTTAACGGTGCACTGCCAAAAGATCTTTGGCCAATTGTGCTCGCCAATTTCAACGGCGCTTTCCGCCTCGAGGACTCAATGGGTGGCTATTACTACGGTGGCGAAATGGTTAAACCTCTCGTCGATGGCAAGGCGAGCACCGTTGTTTACAAAGACGGTTCGATAAAGGTCGGCAAGTGGGGCCGCGACCTGCAGATGAGCGACGATATCCAAGCCGTTCGGCAAAATCTCAACTTGATTGTCGACAAAGGCGTATCAAAGGTGTCTAGTGAAACCGACAACGTAATTTGGGGAGCGACCACCGACAAGGAGAGTCTGGCCTGGCGCGCCGCTATCGGCCAGCTCGCGGATGGCAGCATTATTTATGTCGGGTCACCATTTCTTTCAGCCGATGGTCTCGCCAATACGTTGGTGGGCGCCGGCGCACAAGAAGCCATGGTCCTAGACATGAATAATTGGTGGACCGCGGGCTTCTACTTCAGGCATAAGAAGAACGGCGCCCCGCTATGCCGAAAACTTGACCCGTCTATAGCTGAAGGCTGCGACCGTTTCCTTTATCCGTACAAGCGCGATAGCTTCCAGTTCTTGGCTAATGCGCCACTGTCACCGTAGTGAATCTTCACCGTAGAAGACCCGGCCAACGACTTGGCGCGCGCGCCTAGTAACCCGCCGGTAATCCTCAATTAGTTGACCCGAAGCTCCCATTGGGTAACCCATGACATAACCCACACCAGCTAGCTCGCGAACATCGGTCGGCACTAAGTCTGAGGCTCGATCACGCACCAGCATTACCGCATTTCGAACATTGGTCGCTAACCGCCAAGCTACTCGGAGGGCCTCGGCATCACTTGAGCTAAGCAAGCCAGCACTTTCAGCAGCGGCAAGTACCGGCAAGGTTTCGGTGGTGCGCAGTGAGGGAAACTCATAAGCATGCTGCATTTGCAATAACTGGGCCACCCACTCAACGTCACTTAGCCCACCTCGACCCAACTTGGTATGTAAAGTCGCATCCGCCCCGCGTGGCAGTCGCTCTGCCTCCATGCGCGCCTTGAGCCGGCGAATCTCGCGAACCTGAGCCTCCGGCACCCCACCACCGGGGAAGCGGAGTGGATCGATGAGCGCAATGAAGTTTTCACCGAGTTCACGGTCACCGGCCACCACCTGGGCCCGCAGGAGCGCCTGCGCCTCCCAAGCCGCTGACCAACGCCCGTAATAAGCCGCATAGGAGG
>JBAXHK010000010.1:0-12179 GCA_037138935.1 Actinomycetes bacterium | reverse complement strand
CGAAAGCCCACTGGCCCCGGCGGCGAGCGCAACCCGCCGCCCGAGTGGGAAAATGCCACGGGCTACCGAGATCGCAATTAAGGCTCCGGCAACAACGCCAATCGCGGGTAGCGCCCAGGCCACCAAGCCAACATCTTGTGGCAAAGCTGCCAGCAGCGGAAATGGCGGGAGCTCAACCGGCGTCGACACGGCGATGAAGGGGCTAAGTGATACCCCACCACCGATTGTCACCCCAGCCCCAAGGCAATAGCTGACCGCCCACATTGCCGCAACCGGAATGTATCCAGCACTTAGGAGAAGTAGTGCGATGCCACCGAGTGGGCCCGGGTCAAGGATTTGCTGAATTCGAATTACCTCACCGAAGTGCAGGATAAGTGACAACGCCACCCGGGCAGCACCCATGGCAATGAGTGTTGCGATGCCAATTACGGCGCCCCGAATGACCACCCGAATATCGCTTGGAATTGCATCAATGATCACCGAGCGCATCGACGAACCGCGTATTACTCCCCACGACAAGGAAAGCACGGAGATCGCCAACGCTGCCAGCAGCGCGTACTTTGTGGAGGTGCGGGCACCCGGAACTCGCGCAAGGAAACTCACCACCGTGACTATCAAGGTGTAGACCACCGCACCACCACCGGCAACCAAGACCCAATCTCGAATGTTATCTACTCGGGCTGCCCTACCGGCCCAACGTCCGGCGTGAATAAGCAAGTACACCGGGATAACTAGAAGCCCCCAAGGCAATAGTGAGTACGTAGCACTTTCCACTTGTACCGGGACGTCGTGACCCACCACCCAAACCAGCCCGGAGGTGCGCAATACCTGCAACCAACCGGCGGTGGATTGCACCGAAGCCACCCAAGCGGCCAGCACCGGCAAGGCGAATATCGCCCAGCCCAATGCGGCGGCCCAAATGGCCGCTAACGGCGCAACAACCCACCAGGCGCGTGGGCTTGGGGTATCAACCGGTGCACTCACGACCGTAGCGTCGCAGGGTTTACACAACCGCGGGCGGACCGCCACGCGCTCCCGACTGGGATTTCGTTACCCATGGATAACTAACCATGCCGAGGCCACCGCACTTAAGCACAATGCGACTCGGACAAAAACCACCGGGCTCATCCGGCGAAACACGAAGTAGCCGGCAACCGCGCCCAAGCCAAGTAGCGGAGAAAACCACAAATTTGCGATTAATGAAGCAGGGGTGATGAGCCCGAGTGCCAAAACGAATGGCACTTTTGACATATTCAGTACGAAGAAAAACCACGTTGAAGTACCCATGAATACCAGCATCGGAACCCGCATGCGGACCAAATACATCGACATGGCAGCGCCACCGGCGTTCGCTGCCATCGTCGTAACTCCGGTTAATACCCCAAAAAGTACTACGGCCACCGGGTTGGTCATTACCGGTGAATCCGAGGGATCACTCCCCGCGTTGCGTTGCCGAGAGATCTCAACGACAACAGATATCAAAATTATGCTTCCAACCAGACGGCTAAGCACCGCGGTATCCAAATAAAGGAACATCAGCGCCGTGATGACAAAACCGAGTAAGACACCAGGTATTAACTTGCGAATTAGCCGCCAGTTGGCATGTTGCCTAAATAGGGCAAGTGCGATGAAATCCCCGGCAATGAGTACCGGCACTGCGAATCCCGCGGCGATTGTTGGCGTTAGAGCCAGCACCAGCAGCGGGCTAGCCAGCACCCCGAGTACCGGCATGGCGGTTTTGGAAACTCCGTAGAGGAAGACCCCGGTGCCGACCAGGCCAATCAGTAATGGAGTCCAGACTTCAGGCAAATTATTCCTCTTTAATGAGTTTCACCTCTTGGACCCATACCAAGAAATGATTACCCGTTCATTAGCTCCCGCATAAGCCGCGCGGTGGCCGAAGGTGTCTTACCGACCTTGACCCCCACCGCTTCAAGGGCTTCCTGCTTAGCAATAGCGGTACCCGCTGAACCCGAGACGATCGCACCCGCATGGCCCATGGTCTTACCTTCTGGGGCAGTGAAACCCGCAACATATCCAACAACCGGCTTGGTGATGAATTCAGCGATATAGGCGGCTGCGCGCTCCTCAGCGTCGCCCCCGATTTCGCCGATCATGACAATGGCATCGGTTTCTGGGTCATCTTGGAAAGCCTGTAGGCAATCAATATGCGTGGTTCCGATGATTGGATCCCCGCCGATCCCGACACAAGTAGAGAAACCAATATCGCGCAGCTCGTACATCATCTGGTAGGTCAAGGTGCCGGATTTTGACACCAGGCCGATGCGTCCGGCTTTAGTGATGTCAGCAGGAATGATGCCAGCGTTGGACTGCCCCGGGCTGATGATGCCCGGGCAATTCGGGCCAATGAGACGGGTGGCTCCGGAGTTTTGCGAATATTGAAAGAACTGCGCAGCGTCATGCACCGGTATACCTTCGGTAATAACTACCGCGAGTGGGATCTTTGCATCGACAGCTTCGAGCACCGCGGCCTTGGCAAATTTCGGTGGCACGAAGACCACACTCACGTTGGCGCCGGTCGCCAACATCGCCGATTGCACGTCATTAAAAATCGGGATCCCGTCAACATCTTGCCCGGCTTTACCCGGAGTAACGCCCGCGACTACTTGAGCACCGGATGCGACCATGCGACGGGTGTGCTTGGTGCCCTCCGAACCGGTCATGCCCTGAACGAGAATCCTGCTATTGCTATCGAGCCAGATTGCCATGTGCGCGCGCCCTTACTTTCCGGCCTTGCGTGCAGCTGCCAGTTCGGCAACGCGACGCGCAGCATCATCCATGGTGTCAACAATTTCAATAAGCGGGTGATTTGCATCGGTCAGGATGCGGCGACCTTCAACCGCGTTATTTCCATCGATCCGGCACACAATCGGCTTTGAAAGGGGCGCACCCTCGGACTTGAGCATTTCGAGCGCCTGCAACACCCCATTAGCCACTGCGTCGCAGGAGGTGATGCCGCCAAAGACATTGACAAATACCGCCTCTACCTCAGGGTCATTCAAGACAATGTCGAGCCCGTTGGCCATCACCGTCGCACTGGCACCGCCACCGATATCGAGGAAGTTCGCCGGCTTGATACCGCCGAACTCTTCGCCGGCGTAGGCAACGACGTCGAGTGTGCTCATGACGAGCCCGGCTCCATTACCGATGACGCCAACTTCACCATGAAGTTTTACGTAGTTAAGTTCGAACTCTCGGGCCCTTAACTCAATCGGGTCGGTGCCTTCGCGGTCGACGAAGTCGGCGTGGCTGGCATTACGGTAGCTCGCGTTGTCATCAAGGGTAACTTTGCCATCGAGGGCCAGCACCTTGCCACTTGGCGCGAGCACCAATGGGTTGACTTCGACCAAAGTTGCATCTTCATCCACCATGACTTTCCATAGCTGCACCATGATCGCAATAACTTGGTCGCGCACGGCAGGAGGGAAGTTCGCGGCATCGACAATCTCTGCGGCCTTCTGCTCATCAACACCTAGCAGTGCATCAACGCGGATCATTGCAAGATCTTGTGGTCGAGTCGCCGCCACCTCTTCAATCTCTACGCCACCGGCGGTGCTAGCCATCGCGAGGAAGGCGCGGTTGGCCCGATCAAGTAGGAACGAAACGTAGTACTCATCGGTGATGTCTGAAGCTTCGGCTACGAGCACCCGGTGCACAGTGTGGCCTTTGATGTCCATCCCGAGGATTGCCGTTGCAACAGCCGCTACCTCATCGGGATTCTGTGCGAGCTTGACGCCACCGGCCTTGCCACGACCACCGGTCTTGACCTGGGCTTTAACGACCACTTGGCCGCCAATCTTGCGGGCGACCTCCTGGGCGGCGTCGGGCGTTGAACACACTTCGCCGGGGGTGCCGGGGATCTGGTGCTTGCCGAAAAGCTGCTTAGCTTGGTATTCGTACAGATCCACTTAAACTCCCCTAGGCATGAATCATGTCGATGACGGCCTGATCCTAGTGTCGATCAGTTGGTAGCGGTAAAGGTGCGACTGTGATCTTCGACCCATTCGACGATCGAGGCGGTGGTGGCCCCCGGGGTGAAGATCTTGGCTACGCCTAAGGCCTCCAATTCGGTGATGTCATCCTCGGGGATGATCCCTCCGCCAAAAACGATGATGTCGCCGGCCTTGCGGGCCCGTAGTAGCTCCATGACGTCGGCAAACAAGGTCAGATGCGCTCCAGACAAGATCGACAGCCCAATAAAGTCAACGTCCTCTTGTACCGCAGCGTCAACCACCTGTGCCGGAGTTTGATGTAGGCCGGTATAGATGACTTCGATGCCGGCATCACGCAGTGCCCGGGCCACAACTTTGGCGCCCCGATCGTGCCCATCGAGCCCCGGCTTGGCAACAAGAACCCGAATTGGACCAGCCATTGCGAACCCCTCTCCCGGTATTGCCAAATCTCGACGACCGCTGAAAGTACACTATAAATCGCTGGTCGACGGGGCCGGCACCGGCCCACTTGGAACTAACCTAGGAGGTAGCAGATGGCTACCCCACGCGAGCTACGGCCTCAGTCACTGATCATTTCCATCTTCGGGGCCTACGGGCGAAACCTCGGTGGCTGGTTCTCTGTCAGCACACTTGTTTACCTGCTTAATGATGTCGGAGTCGACGACCCAGCGGTGCGTAGCGCCTTATCTCGATTCAAGCGCCGCAGAATCTTGATTGCGGAGAAAAAAGGTGGCGTTGCCGGTTATTCACTTAGTGAATCTGCCTGGCAAACTTTCGATGTTGGAGATGCTCGAGTGCTACAGCGTCGAACCCCGCCGCCCAACGATGGTTGGGTGCTAGCCGCCTTCTCGATCCCTGAAAGTAAGCGTGACGTGCGTTATCGCCTGCGCTCGCGACTCGCCAAAGTCGGCTTCGCGCAAGTGGGGGGTGGGCTTTGGATTGCTCCAAGAGCTCTGGAACCTGATGCGCGCTACGTAGTACAAGCACTTGGCGTTAAAGATCATGTTGACATCTTCAGCGCAGAGCACACCGCATTTCGAAGCACCGCCGATGCCGTGAACCAGTGGTGGGATTTACCCGCAATCGCGCGCGAATATGAATCCTTCACCGCTGAATTTAAAAGTCTGCGCGCCAAATATGACCGGGCCAAGAAGCCACTCATTAATGTTAAAGCCTTTACCGACTACACCCGAACCCTCACCGCTTGGCGGCCACTGCCGTACAACGACCCCGGGCTTCCGCGTGAATACCTGCCCAAAGCCTGGTCGGGTGACCAAGCGACCGCACTTTTCTATGCCTTGCACGATCAGTTAGCACCGGCGGCGCAGCAATATGTCGTTGATGTCGTTGGCGGCGCAAGCTAAGACTGCTAGAACATGGTCGATGGCTGGCAAGGCCCGTATATGTCACGCAACACATCGACTATCTCTCCAACAGTGGCATATGCGGTAACCGCCTGCACACATGCCGGCACCACATTCGCACCGGCCGTAGCCGCTGCGCGTACTGCCGCCAACCCGGCCGTGACGGCATCTTGATCGCGGGTCGCGCGCACCTGTTGCAAGCTTGCGATCTGGGTGCGTTCACTTTCCGGGTCGAGGGTGAACACCTCGAATGCCACCGGTTCGGTAACAAAAGTATTAACCCCGATTACCGTCTTTTCGCCGGTGTCGATCGATTTAGCGTGTTTATAGGCGCTGTCACCTAGCTCAGTCTGGAAGTATCCCGACTCGATGCAACTTAGTGCTCCTCCTCGCTCAGCAATATTCGCCATCTCGGCCCATATTTCGGTTTCCAGATCATCGGTTAATTGCTCGAGTAGGTAACTACCACCAAGTGGGTCAACCATTGAGGTGACACCGGTTTCAAAGGCCACGATCTGCTGAGTGCGTAACGCCAACGTTGCCGCCACCTCGGTAGGCACACCGAGTGCTTCATCAAAAGCACAAACATGCATCGTCTGCACGCCACCGAGTGCGGCCGCCATGGCTTCGATTGAGGTCCGCACCACGTTGTTTAGCGGCTGCTGTGCCGTAAGCGATGACCCAGCCGTGAACACAAAGATGCGCAACTGTTCTGAGCGCGGATCCTGCGCGTGATAGGTATCGCGCATTAGTTTCGCCCATACCCGGCGCGCCGCCCGGAATTTGGCGATCTCTGGCAGGAAGTCCATGTTGCTGGACAAGAAAGTGAACAGGGTCGGCGCCACCGCATCAACACTTAGGCCGCGCCGGACGGCTTCGTCCAAGTAGGCGCGCGAGTTAGAGAAAGTAAATGCGATCTCCTGAACGGCGCTCGATCCTGATTCACGAATGTGGTAACCGCTCATGGCGAGTGACACCCAGCGTGGAATGTCATTTGCGATGTGCTCGATAACATCGACTGAGAGTTTTAACCCAGCTGCCGCCGGAAATATCTGTGTTCCGCGAGCAAAATACTCCTTCAGTACATCATTTTGAATAAATAATCCGAATTCATTTGGATTTACCCCTCGCTTTTTCGCCAGTGCCTCAAACATGGCGGCACAGATGTAGCCGATCGAGTTAGCGGTGGTTCGAACTTGACTGAGCTTCTCAAGTGGAATGCCATCCATGAGCACTTCAATATCGGCGAGGCTGTCAATGGCCACCCCCACTTTGCCAACCTCACCGCGGGCAAGCTGATTATCGGAATCAAGGCCCATCTGAGTAGGTAGATCCAGTGCCACACTGAAGCCGGTTAACCCCTGATCAAGTAGTGCGCGAAAACGCTCGTTGGTTTCGCGCGCCGTACCGAAACCTGCGTACTGCCCCATCGTCCATACTCCTGGATCAGCATTTATGCCCCGGGTATACGGGAACTCACCTTGCTGCTCACGTGCCTGCGCTGTCACTGTGACGCCTCCGCATTTAGCTGCTCACGCAGCACCTTCTTGGCATTCTTCCCCGTAGAGTTGAGGGGAAACTCCGCAACTATTCGTATGTCCTTCGGTTTTTTATATGGCGCCATTCGTGACTTGCAGTGCTCAAGCACTTGATCCGCTGTCACATTTGCGCCTGATGCAATAGTAATTAGAGCGGTGACATGCTGACCCCAGTCGGCATCTTCGACACCGATAACCGCCACCTCATGCACACCAGACACCTCCGCGATGACATCTTCGATTTCGCGTGGATAAATGTTGTAGCCGCCCGAGATAATCATGTCGCCCTTACGGTCAACCAAGAACAGCCGTTCATCCTCATCACATCTACCTAAGTCACCGGTGTAAAGCCAACCATCGCGCACCGCCTTTGTCACGGTCGGGTCTTGCCCAGCTTGCCCGTAGTAACCACGCATTACATGGTCACCGCGAGTTATGACCTCACCGACTTCACCGGTTGGTACGTCCTGGCCCAGTTCGTCAACAATCCGAATTTCGACACCGTTACAGGGCAACCCGGCGCTCGTCAGGATTTCCGTGTCACCTTCGATCCCGCGCCGATGGTCGGCTGGCCCCAGTACGGTAACCGGCGGGATCGCTTCGACCAAACCGTAGTACTGCGACATCCGTGGGGTGATGCGCTCAAAGCATTGCCTGATTTGCTCAGGCGGCATTGGGGCACCCGCATACCCGAGGATCTCAAGATTCGCCATTCGCTCAAGTGAAATATCCGGCATCGCCAGGAGCCTCGCCACCATGGTCGGCACGAGCGCCGTGGCATTGGCGCCTCGGTGTTCGAACGCATCAACGAGTGACTCCGGCTCAAACTTGGCGTGCACAATTTGCTGAGCACCGAAAGCGAAATAGGGCAATATGAAAAGCCCACTGGTGTGGGTTACCGGGCCGGCATGTAACCAGCAACTGCGTTCATCGGGCACTTTGCCTAAGAAGTCGGTGACAATATTGTGCAGACTCGCCATCCGGTTTCGGTGGGTTCGAATCGCCCCCTTCGGATTGCCGGTGGTACCACTTGAATAGTTCAGTGAGACCAATGCATCAGGATCTACATTAAGTAGCAATGGCTCAGTTGTTTGGTTTTCGAGAAATCTCTCATATGGCGTGGCCCCGTCAGCTCCGCCATTTATAACAATGACGTGATCTACCATCGCTCGCACGCCATCGGCATCGTCCCAGAACTTGGCATCGAGGATCAAAACTCGCGGGGTGCAGTCGGTCGCAATACGCACCCAATCGGTTGGGTGCAACCGGTAGTTGAGTGCCACTCGGCATAAGCCGGCGGTGCTGATGCCTAAGTCGGTTTCGATATACGTATTTTGATTTGACTGAAGGTCAAGTACGCGGTCGCCCGTCTCCAGGCCAAGGGCCCTCAGGCCGCGGGCAAGTTGCATGACACGTGAGCCGGTGCGTCCAAAAGTACTCGCGCCCTCGGGGCCGTCGAGAGCAATACGGTCGCGGTACTGACGCATTGATCGTGCTACGAGCCGGCCGACATCCATCTAGCGCCCCTCTACTTGCTGCAGTAAATTTAAATCAAGTGCAGCTGCGTACATGGCGTCCAATATCCAGCAGCCATCGGCTAATACTGCTACAGGATTTAGATCGAGTTCGAATCCAGTGGGCCACTCACGTGTACAACTAGCAAGACGGAGCACCATTCGAACGAAGGCCTCGAGGTCACTCGGAGCTGCTCCACGCGTACCAGCAAGCATCAGGGCAAGGGCGGTCTCGGCGATCATTTCGCGCACATCGAACTCATCAACCGGGAGTAACCGAACCGCCGCATCGGCGACGATCTCGGTAAGCACCCCGCCAACGCCAATTGTTAATACCGGGCCAAGTGCACTCGGGGTAACACCCACAATGGCCTCGACCCCACCTTGAACGAATCTTTCGACCAGCACCTGGCCCCCGAGTGCTTCCAAACGAGTGAATACATCAACCGCATTTTTTTCAGTCACTCCCAGCACCACCCCGCCCGCATCACTTTTATGCAGGAGTCCAGGCACTATGGCTTTGCAGACAGCTAACCCACCAACTTGTGAAATGGCGTTAACCGCTTCGGACGCACTGCTAACCAGAACCGACTCAGGAACAGGTAATCCGGCCGCCGCGAGAATTTGCTTTACCTGTTTTTCAGAAGCTCCTACCTCCGGCACCTGCGCTATGGGACCAGCGGGAATGGCTCGGGTGCGTCGCTGCGAGGTGGCGTGCAAAGCCTGCAAAGCGGCTACCGCTCTTTCGGGTGTTGGATAAACGGGCACCCCATTGGCTGCTAGGACCGCAGCACCTTCGGGCGCGAGGGAGGCAGCACCGGTTCGTACCGCCAGTACGGGTAGCCCGGTGCGAGTTCGTACGGCGCCGAGGGCGCGAGCAATTCGGGTGACATCCGCACCAACCAAGACCGCGAAACAGGCGACAATTGCATCAACGCCTGGATCAGCAGCCAATCGGTCAACACACTTCTCAAATAGTCCTGGCTCAGCCATTACCGCCGCTGTGACATCAACCGGATTGGTCGCATTGCCATAACTGGGCACGACCGCACTTAAGTCAGCAATGGTTGCGGGTTCAAGTTCAGCTAGCTGCATTCGGCAGGCCTCGATCGCATCGGCCGCCAAAATTCCGCTGCCACCTGAGGTGGTGACAATCCCGATCCGCTTTCCGAGCATGCGCGCACCCGTCGCAAATAGCGCCCCCGCGTCAAGCAATGCGTCAATATCAGCAACCCGCGCGATGCCCGCCTGCCGAAGAGCCGAATCAACGACTTTGTCCGCAGACGCAAGTGCGCCGGTATGTGAAGCCGCGGCCTTCGCCCCCGCCTCACTGCGTCCTGCCTTTACTACTGCAATTGGCTTCACCGCAGCAGCCCTGGCGAGTGCACTTATGTCACCTAATGACTCGATGTACATAAGCACGGCATCGATTGATGGGTCATCAACTAACCTCGCAGCGACATCGACGGCGGTGACATCGGCTTCATTGCCGGTGGTGACTGCAATGCCAATTGGTACGCCACGCTCAATGCCTAGTGAGAGCGCACCAAAGCCAAGGGCGCCTGATTGACTAACGAGCGCAACATTGCCCGCGGGTATCGGCGTCGACGCCGCCGAGAACACCGGGCTAAAGGTGGCAAGTACCCGAGTTGGTCCGCCCACCGCACCGATGCAGTTGGGGCCGACCAGTCGCATGCCGTGCGCGCGCGCAACTCGCACCAATTCCGCCTGCGCCTTAGCGCCGTCAGCACCAGTCTCGGCAAATCCCGATGACATCACAATGCACACTGAAGTGCCTACTTGGGCGCATTCGGTGACAGCCGCGAGTACTGCTGAGGCGGGCACCATTACCAGCGCCAAGTCCACCGACCTTCCGATTTCGGCCATGCAACTGAACGCCGGCAGCCCCATTATTTGGCCGCCTCTGGGATTAACAGGTGCGATAAAGCCCGGGTACTCGTACTTTTGCAAGTATTCGATGGGCAGCCGACCCATCGCGCCGGGTCTATCAGTGGCACCAATTACCGCGATCGAGTCAGCCGCCCAAATTGCCCGCAGATCGCTCACGGGAGGATCGCGATCCCTTCTATTTCTAGCAACGCTGCGTCGTCATATAGCCGGGTTACCCCGATCAAGGTCATAGCTGGGTAATCACGACCAATGAGCCGCTGCCAAATCTGCCCGATTTCTTTAGCGTGCCCGCGATAGTCGACCGGATCAACCGAATAGATGGTCAGTTTCGCCAACTGCGATGGGGTGCCGCCGGACGCCTCAAGGGCTACCAGCAAATTTGTGAGCACCTGCTCGAATTGCTCGACAATGGTTTCGCCGACAATCACGCCGTCGATATTTGAGGCAGTCTGCCCAGCAAGTAACACCAAAGTGGTGCCCTCAGCAACCACTACATGGCTAAAACCGATGGGTGGGGCGAGTTCGGGCGGGTTGATCCTTCGCACTGTCATAACTGCACCCTTCGGCCACCGATCGCTAGACTCATACTCTGCCTTAGGGCAGTTTCTCGCCAGGGGGACCGAACAGGAGAGTGCAATGGCGATCCCACCAAGCCTCCTCGATCATTTCACAGACCCGGGCATAACGCGTATCCTTGTCGATCGACAATAATCCGACACATGAGCACCCCCCGTCCTGTTCTTGCAGCAGCCCGCCGGACTCCTTTTGGGAGGTATCGCGGTGGCCTGTCTGGCATCCGCACCGATGACCTCTTGGGTCAAACGATCGCGGCACTTATCGCCGCCACCCCGGAACTGGACCCAACTCAAATCGATGACGTCATCATGGGCGACTCCAACGGAGCCGGCGAAGACAACCGCAATGTCGCCCGGATGGCTGCATTACTTGCTGGTTTACCGCTGACCGTGCCCGGAGTCACCGTAAATCGTCTCTGCGGCTCCGGTGCCGAAGCCATCGTCCAAGCGGCCCGGGCCGTTCGAGCCGGTGACATGGACATGGTGCTCGCCGGCGGAGTTGAAAGTATGAGCCGGGCGCCCTATGTGCTACCTAAATCAGATAAACCTCTCGATCCGGCAATGCGGCTCGAGCAAACCACCGTCGGCTGGCGGATGATCAACCCCGCCTTCCCGGCGCATTGGACCGACAGCCTTGGAGCCTGCGCGCAGCGCAGCGCTACCGCGCGGGGCATTAGTCGCGCTGAGCAAGATGATTGGGCGGTGCGTTCACATGAACTTGCAAGCACCGCTTGGGCCAAGGGCTACCACGATGGCTTCGCCTTCGCGGTTGACGGCGTCAGCATTGACGAATCCATCCGAGCCGACTGCACCGCCGAAACCCTCGCGCGCTTGAAGCCGGCATTTACCACCGACGGCACCGTGACGGCGGGTAACTCATCACCTATTAATGATGGCGCCGTCGCCACCTTGATTACTTCCGAAGAAAAGGCACTCGAACTTGGGCTGGCTCCAATCGGTGCAATCTTGGGTTCTGCGGTAGTTGCCACCGAGCCGGATGATTTTGCGAGCGCACCGGTGCCCGCAATGCACAAGTTGCTTCAGCGCACCGGGCACTCATTCGCCGATATCAACCTTTTTGAGATAAATGAGGCTTTCGCGGCCATGGTGCTCACCGTGCTGCACGATGCACCCGAAATCGATCTGGCAAAAGTAAACCCAAATGGCGGCGCCATCGCCATCGGCCATCCGGTTGGGGCCTCCGCGGCGCGCGTAGTTGTCGATACCTGCCGTGAGCTTCAGCGGCGCGGGGGCGGTTTGGGCATTGCAACAGCATGTATCGGCGTCGGGCTCGGCATCGCAG
>JBAXHK010000009.1:0-12216 GCA_037138935.1 Actinomycetes bacterium | reverse complement strand
TTCGCTGGTGGCAACGACTAAATCATCGACAATCGCGCCAACGGGCATTCCATCTTCGTCAAAAACAACTTCTACTTCAACGTCCTCGCCAATTTCAATGATCTCGTCAGCCATGTTTTACTCCATTCATCGGGCGCAACTATGTGTCGCGGGTCGATCAGTATAAGTGTGATGCCACCGGCTGCATTACGTAAGGGATCTTATGGCGGCGGCCAAGCTTTCGGTGGTTACTTTGCCAAGAATTCTCCCAGCCACCCTGCCTTGTTCATCAATGAAGAAAGTGACGGGGATGCCCTTGGCAGGATTGATCGTGAACTGCGCTAGCAGGTCGCCGGCCGGGTCTTTGATCACCGGATAGGTGGCGCCTTCGGCAGCGAGGAACCCGAGCGCGGCCTCGTCATTGTCTTGAACATCAAGGCCCAGAAATTGCACATTCGGATATTGTTTTTCAGCGGCGGCCAAAACCGGCAACTCCTGCTGACATGGCGTGCACCAGGATGCGAAGGCGTTCAGCACAACTACTTTGCCGCCAAATTCGGAAATCCCAATTGGGCCGCCGCTAAGTGCCTCACCGGTTATCGCCGGCACCGGCTGGCGATCTGCATCAGCAAGTATTAATAAGCCCATTTCGTTGTCGCGAGCCTGTTGTCCACTGACCTCGCGACCGCACGCAGTAAGCATTAGCACCAGTAATACAACCGTCGCGATCGCGCACGCGCGAGTACTTGTGCGCATCGCTCTAGCCATGTTCCACTTCTCCGTCCCGAGCATCCTCTTCCTCATTACGCGCACGCTCGCGCTGCAGGCGGCGCCACATGTAGATGACGAAGGCACCAAACACTGGCCATTCGATGGCGTAGGCCCAACTACGCGGGTTGCCTTCGAATGCACGTGATAGTTCAAACATTGCCAAACACAGACAAATAATGAATCCCAGTACCGCGACAATCGCCAGCCATCGGTCTTTAGGCGGCGTGAAGACCGGCTCCTCGCTCACGGGGTCTCACGCTCCCTAATTGCTTCCTCGCGTTGGATTTGAATATCTAGTCTACGAGTTTTTAGGCCCTCGCTCCCGAACCACTCGTGCACCGCAACAGCAATCCAGGCGACGTCAATAATCATGCTGGTCGACCACATTAGGGCGCCGCCCAGCTGCTGATCAGCAATGCCGTCGAAGCCAGCAGCGGCAGCAGAAGCCGCGAAATACGGGAATAGCGTGAAGTTAGCCGAGTAGATGAAGAATCCTGTCATCGTCTCGGGGACCATCATCAAGAACAGTGAGAACACTCGCGCCGCAGGGCTGGCTCGATCCGTCGCGGGGTTGCCGGGTAGCAGGGCGTAGTAATAGAGGAAGGCCGCAACCAAGTAAAGCGCGTACTCCGCATAACGACCAAGTAGGCCGGCCTCCATCAGGCTCGACATCACCGGGGTGAAGTGGACACCCATCAGCACTGCCGCAAAAACCAACCAAGAGACAATCGGGTTAGTTAAGAATCTGAAGAAAGAACTACGCAGGAGGGGTACCAGCCAGCGGCGCCGAGAATCCGGCGCCAGCGCGCGAAGTGCAAGGAGCACCGGTGCTCCCATGACAAGCAGCGGAGTAGCCCACATCATCAAGATGATGTGCTGCGCCATATGAATTGCAAATATCGACATTGCCGCATTAGCGATTGGTCCGGTAGTGACCACTACCAAACAGGACAGTCCAGCACCGAAACACCAGCCATAGCGCACCGGCCACCGCTGCGACGGGTGCATTTTGGTCACGCGGTGCGCCGCCCGCCAGTACCAAAATGCGACAAGTGCCACGGCCAGCCAGATCGGGATATCACCGGCGAAATCGACCGCCCAACTGGTTGCACCCCCATGGGCACCGTGGTCCGAAGTCACCTGCGCCCACCTCATAAACCGAAGCATCGCGGAAATCGCTTGGCTTTGGAGCTCCAACAAGTAATTCAAGTACGTACCACCCCGTCCGATTATCGGTGAGTTACTGCTTTCCATCTTGAGTGACTAAAAGTGGCGAAAATGTAAGCATCGGGTAAGCATTTATGCCATAGTCAGGAGGTTAGGTCACCGACATCAAGTGAATGGCTCTGCAGAAAGTTGGGGTTCGCATGCGGCGCCTCGCCTTCTTGCTTATCACGGTCATAGCGGGTGTTGGCGTGGTTTTTGGGGTCGGAGCCTATTTCGCCCAAAGTGCACCTGCGGTACAAGCGGCCGAAGTTAAAGGCACCGCACCAGGACCAAATGGCACTGAGGTGCCCCACGCCTTCATCTCAATGGAGTCCTACCCCGACAGCATGCAGGGGTTCCATGGCGCCGACGGAGGCGCCCACCCAGACTGGGTAACTTTCGGCCCTCAGACCTCATTCGAGGTCCCGGCCAACTCACTTGTCACAGTCACTGTCACCCAATACGACGGTGGCGAAACCATTACCAATTCCTACTTCGCCAAAGTTCACGGCACAGTAGACAACATGGCGACCTTAAACGGCGAGCCGTTCAATGAGATCCCAGCGGACGCCGTCGGCCACACATTTACCCTCCGCGGCATCCCATCACCAAGCCAGCCGGCGCTATTCGTCAGCGTGCCGTTACTAATGGCTAACGAAGAAAATGTCGGCGACAACGGCTACCCCGTTCCGAACATTGTCACTTTCTCGTTCTACACCGGTGGCCCTGGTTTGTACTTCTGGAACTGCGAGTTCCCGTGCGGGGATGGCACGCTCGCAAACTTTGGTGGACCAATGTCCTCACTGGGTTACATGGCCGGCACGTTCACGGTTAAGTAGGGGAGCGCGATCATGGCCGATACCGCATTACACGAAACTCAAGAGAGCCCCGCAGCTGGCAAACGCTGGTGGCAGCGCCCCGAGGTGCGCGCCATCTTCATCATCTGGCTGATCCTCACCATCATCGGTGAGGCCTTGGCTTGGGTTCCAGCTTGGCTCATGGGCACTAGTGCATCCGAGCAGATGGATGAAATTAAACAGACAATGACGGCCTTTACCGCGTTTGCCGCACCGGTCGCTACCTTGGTGTGGGCCGCAATGATCTATAGCCTGGCCAAATGGCGATACAAAGGGGACACCCCGCCCCCAGATGATGCTCCTGGGTTCACCACCAATACCCCCTCGATCATGCTTTGGGTAATTGCCTCCGGCGTGCTCACCATGATCGTTTTCATCTGGGGCCTACTAAAAATCGCAGCTATCCCGGCCGCGGGCGCCCTAGCCCTCACCTCCACAAATGCAGGTCCGCCGATCGAAATTCAGGTGACCGGCAACCAGTGGGTTTGGAACTTCACCTACCCAGAGTTGGGAAATATCCAATCGGATGTGCTTTACCTCCCGGTTGATCGCACCGCAGTCTTTAATGTGACCTCGGTCGACGTAATTCACTCTTTCTGGATTGTCGAAATGGGCGTCAAAGTCGACGCGAACCCGGGCGAAATCGCCAAGACCCAGGTGCTCTCACACAGCCTAGGTACCTACGACGTGCGCTGCGCAGAGCTCTGTGGGCTTTTCCACGGTGCAATGGAAACCCAAGCCAAAGTGGTAACCCAAGCTGAATTTGATGCCTGGGCCGCCGACGAAGGTGCCTTCGTCCCGGTTGGCCCAGTCGCGGCAGAAGGTGGCGAGTGATGGCAATTCAAACTCAAGAACATACATCCGGCAGCGCGCCTTCAAACGCGCGAGCCGGCGGCGCGCTGATGAGCCGGATGAACTTAGTAACTGCCATCATCGGCGGCCTGATAGTCATGTTCGCAGCACATTACCTAGCCGCCGCCTTCTTCGTCATGCCCGTACTTGAAGGTGATGCCGAAAACCCGTCGGGGCTCGGCTGGCTAATAGACAATCGCATCACTTTAACCACCATGTTCGGCTGGGTGCTGGGCTTCATGCTCGGGATTGGTGCCTTTAATGGCCCCGTGCGCTGGGTACTTGGTAAAGACCTCACCGACGCAGATTCACTCTTCTTGGCGGGCAAAGATCAAGGAGTCGGCCGCTACTTCCGTTTCACCACCGACCATAAAGTGGTCGGAATTCAGTACCTAATAATCACCATGACCCTCCTCGGGGTTGGTGGCACTGTTGCGATGATGATTCGCACCAATTTAATGACCCCACATTCAGCTTTCCTTGGCCCGACCACCTATAACACTTTCGTTGGCATGCACGGCATCATCATGATCATCGCAACGATCATCATGGTGACCGGGCCATTCGGAAACTTCATTCTGCCGATCATGATCGGTGCTCGAGATATGGCTTTCCCGAGGCTCAACGCGTTGAGTTTTTGGCTCATCGCCTCGGTAGTGCCAGTACTACTTTCAGTACCTTTCCTCGGCGGGATGCCAACCGGCTGGACGGCGTACAACCCACTAGCAAGCCAAGGCCCGGTGGGCATGGATGGGTTCATCGTCACGATCATCGTGTTCGCCGTATCAAGTGCAGTTGCCGGCGCCAACATCACGACCACCGCGGTAAAGATGCGCACCCGCGGAATGACTTGGACCCGCACCCCCATTTTCGTCTACGGGGTAGTTGCCAGTGTTGGCCTAGCAATTCCGGCTTTCCCGACCTTCATGGCCGCTCAGGTGCTCTCGGGCCTTGACCGCGGAGTCGGCACCTCGTTCTACACCGCCGAGGATGGCGGTAGCGGCTGGCTCTACGCCAATCTCTTCTGGCTGATGGGTCACCCTGAGGTATATGTGATCTTGATTCCTGCCGTCGCAGCACTCCTAGAGTTAACTCCGGTCTTTACGAGAAAGCCCTTGTTTAGTTTCAAGGCTGCGGTGATCGCGATTGCCGGCATCGTGGGCTTAAGCGTCCTAGTTTGGGCGCACCACATGTATATATCTGGATGGGCGCCGAAGCTGGGCGGTCCATTCATGCTGACAACCGAAATGATCTCGATCCCCACCGGGCTCCTGTTCCTAGTCTTCATCGGCACCATGTGGCGCGGGCGCATCTGGACACGACTGCCAATGATGGCCGTTTATGCGATGCTCTGGAACTTCGTTATCGGTGGCGTTACCGGGGTCTACCTCTCCGATATCCCGGTCGATGAAGCAATGCACGGGTCAATGTTCGTTACTGCTCACTTCCATTACACCTTGATGGGCGTTGCCCTAACCGGGACAATGGGCGCTTTGGTGTTCTGGTTCTCTAAGATGACAGGGCGCATGTTCAATGAGCGCATCGGTTTCTGGGGCTTTTGGATCGTGCAGATCGGATTTAACGTGACATTCTTGGGGATGTTCATGGTCGGCTTCGCGGGGCAGCCTCGCCGAGTCTTTAATTACTCAGAAATGTTTGCTAACGGAAACTTCGTTTCAACTATGGGCGCCTACACCATCTTCATCGGCATGTTGATATTCCTTTATACGATCATCAGTTCGTGGCGCGGCGGCGAGATTGCTTCCGCTAACCCTTGGAATGCCAAGACCCTTGAATGGCAGGTTCCAACACCGGTACCGCTCGAGAACTTCGATGTACTTCCGATCATCACTTCTGATCCTTATGGTTACGGACGACCTACATCTGAACCGAAGGAGGGTGCATCACGATGAGTGTTTCCACACCTGTTCATATGCACCACGATTCGCCAGACACCGTCGGCAGACGCGACCGACTCGGAGTCATCCTGCTGATAGTTGCCGATATCGCATTTGTTGGAAGCTTGATCTTCACCTACCTATACCTCCGATTCTTAAACACCGAAGGTGCCTGGCTGCCCGAGGGCATGACGCCAGCACCATCTACCGCCACCTGGTTAATTGTCATTTGCCTGCTAGTTGGCCTATTCACGATCACTTGGGGTGTGCGAGGCATGAAGGGCGGCCTTAAGTCACAGCTTGTTCTCGGGGCCGGCATCGCCCTCTTGGCCTCAATCGTGGCAATCGTGCTGCAATTCCAGCAGATTGCGAGTTACGACTTTCCACTGAACGATAAGGGCTACTTTGCGGGAACCTACTCATCTTCGATCGTCACCCTGGCCGGCGCTAATGCCTTTCACTTTATCCTTACCATCGTGATCACCTTGGGGATTTTCAATCGTGCTCGGATGGGTAAATACACAGACCCAGCATCCTGGCAGCCGCGCATCGCGGTTTACTGGTGGCTATGGGTAGTCATTTCCGCGGTTCTGGTCGGCCTGATGACAACCTATGTAGTGAGCAGCCCTTACATCCAGTAACCGGCCGGGTTTCCCTGTTGGTGCAAGTCATGGGATCACTTTGATTAGCGCGAAGAACCGCTGGCTGGCACTGCCTTGGCTGGTCGCGATACCCGCAGCTTTGATCTCGGCTTGGTTGGCTGGTTCACTTGTTGCGGGCCAGCTCCCCGGCATAGCAAATGCCCCGGTTGCCGTGCAGGTGTTGCTACCGGTCGCCAGCGTGTGCGCTGATCTCGCAGGTATCACCACCGTCGGGTTCTTGTTAGTCGCTGCTTTCCTGTTGCCCGACACTTCAGGGCTCCTAGACCAAGAAAATCGCCAGTTGGCACGGACGGCGGCCCTGGCCGCGGTCCTCTGGTTAGCCTCGACCGCTGCTGCAGCGGTGTTTACGCTCTCCGACATCTTCGCTGTGCCGGTCTCAGCGCTCACCAATCCCACCGCACTTTTTTCATTTCTAACCCAGATTTCAATCGGACAAATCTTTCTAGTGCAACTAGTAATTGCCCTCATTGTCATAATCGCCGCACCGCTTATGCGGCGTCCTTGGCAAGCAGCGGTACTTGTCGGAGTTGCGCTGATCGGAATGGGCGCGCGCGGGGCGGCTGGCCATGGCGGTATCGGGAGCGACCACGAAACCGCAACAATGCTGCTGAGTTTCCATATTGCCGCGGTTTCACTATGGGTTGGCGGACTCATTGCCATCGGGGTAGTGATCGTGCGTGGTCAGGCTAATGAACTTCGCACTGTTCGACGCTTCAGTGCCCTAGCCCTGTGGTGCGTAATAGCTGTTGCAGTAACAGGGCTTGTTCAAGTTAGTGTTCGCCTCAGCGCATTTAGTGACTTGTTCACTACTACCTATGGCATCTTACTGATCATAAAGGTTGAACTTCTCGCTCTGCTTATTGCTATAGGTTGGTTTCAGCGCGCACGCAGTTTGCCGCTTCTTGAGAAGGGCCATCGTGCACCATTGATCCGATTGGCCGTAGTGGAAGTCACAGTGATGGCACTGGTGCTCGGAATCTCGGTAACACTAAGCCAAACGGCCGCGGTCGGCCTAGGTGAACATGACAGTTCAGCCCATGGCCATGACTTGCCACCCATCCCCCAGAGCCCATGGCAATTCATTACCCAGTGGCATATCGATGTCATTGTGTTGACCATGGCCGTCGTCTTAGCTGGTGGCTATCTAGCCGCAAGAGCCGCGATTCGGCAAAACGGTTCCACTTGGCCAGCAAAGCGCACGTTTTCATTCCTGCTCGGTATGGCACTGCTATTTCTAGTGTCGGTGACCGGCATCGGCTCTTACGCTCCAGTACTTCTCGCCGACGAAATGCCTAGGTCATTTGCTTTGCTGTTACTCATCCCCACGCTATTAATTGCTGGTCGACCCGACTCCTTACTACTCAAAGCTTTGCCAAAATCAACTTCAGGTGAGCATCGGCGCCATCAGTTTATGAGTATTCGTAAAGTGCTCATTTACAAAGTGAGTAAGTACCCAGAAATTCCCCTCGTTGCCATGGTCACCCTGATTGTTGTTATGTACGGAACCCGCATGATGCCAATGTTGATGACAAACTTCTGGTGGCGAATTTGGATCGATCTGATCACCCTTGCCGTTGGGCTGTGGGCCTGCGCGGTGATTTTATCTGCGGTTCGAAAACGAACTGTGAGAAAGTTTTTGCCACTTATTGTTACCTTTATTACCTTAACTACCCTGCTAATCCTGGCCCTACCAAGCATACGATTGATCACGCCCGGGTATTTCGCTGGCTTCTCACCGCAATACGTAGACAACGTCTACACCGCGCAACGAGATGCGGTTTTGATCTCAATGGCGACACTCTGCGTGTGGATCACGCTAAGTGCGCGACTTACTAAGAAGCACCCACGTTGAGTACCTGGCGAATCAGCAACTGCTAACTCTGGTAGTGGGTAATTGAGGCATTCGTTGGTAACACCTAGTTCGCAGAGCGCCTATGCTTGGGGCTCAGCCATAGATCTGGAGCCCCGTTGAGCACCGATTTACCGCCCGAAAAAGCACCCGAAGCCGCCACGGACGAGCAGATTGCAGCCAGTCGGCGCCACCTAAGGCTCATTCTCGGTGCACTCATGCTGACGATGCTGCTGGCGGCATTGGATCAAACCATCGTCTCAACAGCCCTGCCGACCATCACCAGCGACCTAGGTGGGCTTCAAGAACTATCTTGGGTGGTCACGGCCTATCTGCTCGCATCCACCGCAAGCACCCCAATCTGGGGGAAGATCTCTGATTTATACGGTCGCAAACTCATGCTGCAGACATCAGTCGTGGTCTTCGTCATTGGCTCAGCACTTGCCGGAATGTCGCAGAACATGGGCCAGCTCATTGCCACGCGCGCGATCCAAGGCCTCGGTGGTGGTGGGCTCATGGTGTTGGTTCTCGCTGTGCTCGCCGACATCATCCCGCCGCGCGAGCGCGGCCGCTACACCGGTTTATTCGGTGCTGTCTTCGGTTTAGCAAGTGTGATTGGCCCACTGCTGGGTGGTTTCTTCACCCAGCATTTGTCTTGGCGCTGGATCTTCTACATCAACTTACCGCTCGGCATCGCGGCGTTTGTAGTCCTCGGGGCCGTCTTGCATCTGCCAGTCAAGCACGAAAAAAAGCCAATTGACTGGCTGGGGGCCGCACTTCTCGTGGCTGGGGTTGTCATGCTGCTCTTGGTCACCGTATGGGGTGGGCATCAGTACGACTGGGCCTCGCCACAGATCATTGGATTATTGGTTGGCGGAGTCTTGGCCCTAGTGCTCTTCGTCTTTCAGGAGTTGCGAACTCCTGAACCAATTATTTCAATGGACCTATTTCGCAGCCGCGTCTTCCGCGTAACTTCAAGTATTGGCTTCATCGTTGGTTTTGCAATGTTTGGGTCGATTATCTACCTGTCGATTTATCTTCAGGTGGTTCTTGGCTCCACGCCAACGGAATCTGGCCTACAACTATTACCCCTGATGTTCGGGCTGCTCGTAACTTCTGTTATCTCCGGAAGATTGATAACCCGCTGGGGTCGCTACAAAATCTTCCCGATCATCGGCACGGCACTTGCGGCAATCGGGCTTTATCTTTTGTCGCGTCTAGGTGTCGATTCACCGTACCTCCAAGTCGCTTTGGGTATGTTGATTCTTGGTGCCGGACTTGGAAACGTGATGCAGGTTTTGGTGCTGGCGGTTCAAAACACCATTGACCCGAAGCAAATGGGCGCGGCCACCAGTGCATCGACATTCTTCCGCTCTATCGGCGGATCATTTGGCACCGCGGCTTTCGGTGCCATTTGGTCGGCACGGCTTTCGGCCGAACTGTCTTCAGCGGTGCCCGCCGGAAGCACCCTGCCAGATCTCACAAATGCCACCGCCTCGATGGCCAGTATCCATGCTCTACCCGCACAGGCTCAAGAGATCGTGCTCGGCGCTTTTGCTAGAGCGATGGACACCACCTTCCTCATTGCAGTTCCAATCATGGTGGTCGGCTTCATTTTGGCCTTGACTTTGCCCGAGGTGCACCTAAGTCGCACGCAGGACACCAAACATGTTTTGGCTGATGATGCCGGCGTGATGCTCCCAATTTCGGACTAACGCGGGCCGCTAGCCTGAGGCTATGAAACGCTGGCTGGCTCTTGCTGCGCCAGCGGTGTTCGTGTTAATTTGGAGTACCGGATTCGTTGGTGCCCGCTACGGGCTACCGTACGCACCACCATTTGCACTACTTGCCATCCGGCTGGCTATCGCCGCTGTTGTTCTTGCATTACTGAGCGCACTCCTGCGCTCCACTTGGCCGAGCAAAGCTACTGATTATCGGCGCTCGGCCTTGATTGGGGTACTACTGCATGCCGGTTATCTCGGAGGCGTCTTTGTCGCCATCGGCATGGGATTACCGCTCAGTGTTACCGCGTTAGTGGTTTGCCTGCAACCAGTACTGGTTGCGGTTTTTGCGGGACCAGCTCTCGGTGAACATTTAGTGCAACGTCAATGGATCGGGATCGCCTTGGGTTTACTCGGAGCGATTATCGTTTTAACTCCCGGCTTGATGCATCAAGGCAGCCCGGAAGATTACCCACCGCTCGCGGTGCTCGCCGCACTTATCGCACTTATTTCCTCCTCAGCAGCAACTGTTCTGCAAAAACGGTACGGGGCGAGTATTCCGATGCTGCCTGGGACAGCAGTGCAGTACGCCGCCGCGGGCACCTTGTTGGCGGTGCTCGCCTTCTTCACCGAGGACATAGTTATCGATTGGACACCAACTTTCTTCGGGGCATTGGCCTGGCTGGTCTTCGCGCTGTCCATTGGCGCGGTATTGCTGATGTTTTGGCTGCTTCGCGTTGGCACCGCAACCGGTGTATCTAGTTTGTATTACTTAGTACCGCCGGTGACTTTGATCGAGGCTTATCTACTTTTTGGTGAGCAACTACTGCCGCTATCACTTGCCGGGTTCGCGCTAGCGACTCTTGGCGTAGCGCTGGTACGCCGCCGGCCAGATTCGGCAGCTCAAGATTCTGAATCCAAGAACTTGGCAATTGACGACGCCACTACATTCGGTTCTTGAAAAAGGAACGAGTGCCCGGCTCTTGGAATCAAAATCAATTTCGCATTGGGCATCGCCTTTGCTATATAACGACTATTAGCCGGTGGAGTAATGACGTCTTGAGCCCCGGTGATAACTAACGTTCGAATTCTTATCGCCCGCAAAGAGTTCGCATTTGCGTTGCTCTGGAGCCAAGGATCCTCCGCCGCCACCATCGCGTTGTAGGTTTTAGTCGGTACGGATTCATCCGGGTACGAGCCATCTACATTTGCGGAAACGAGTCGGCTAACAAATGCGCGGCCACGCGATTGAGCAACTTTGGTGGCTGGGTAATTAGTTTCCAAATACGACTTAATACTGCCTTCAGAATTACTATCAGCCTCCTGAACCCAAAGCGGCCCGAGCACCGCTGCATCACCGCCGGGATTTGTCGCCGCCAGTACCAACCTGCCAATTGAACTGGCGTGGCGGATAGCTAGTTGCTGGGCAACGAAGCCACCCATCGACCACCCGAGTACATCAACGGGTACCCCTGGTGAGACCTTCGCCAGGAAATCATTTACCCAATCGGCGGCGGCCGAAAACTCCCACTTCGACGGCGCCGGACCCGAAAGCCCCAATCCCGGATAGTCAAAGACGATCACCCGACGGTTCTTCGCCAACGCAGCCAGTAGTTTCGGATCCCACTCTGACATTGGTGATCCGGTGCCGTTCAGCAGCAAAAGTGTCGGCCCAGCGCCTAACTCGGCCCACGCAAATGAAGTGCCGGCTGCGTCTACCGTCTGAGCATCAAGCCGCACGCCGCGCCAGTCTGCACGGACGCTGGCAAGTGCGGTAGGTGAACTGGCAACGAGTAGCCCTACTAAGGCTGAAAAGACAAACAGTCGCCAACGAGATTTCACCTTCACATCATCCCTGAGATGAGCTGCAGGCTCAAGACTCCGCGGGCGGGCGGGCGGGCGTCAGGACCATGCGACCCCTGGTATCCCTACTGATCGATGGGCGTATCGATGGGCGTATCAATGAGCATTGCGAGCTCAGATGGTGCCACAGTCCCCTGGCTGATGAGCCTCACGGGCGACCAAGGCGGCGCCGTGTGTGACGCCCCAGTTCACTGCTCCTTCGCGCTGACCGTGCCTGCCTCACTAAAGGCCTCCCGCATGCGGGCATCCCTGCTCGGGTCAGCTGGGCAGCAGCAACCCTGAGCGTCGCCGCGACCGCGGTTCAAGAAGAGAGCCAGCGAAACACTGCCGACCATCACGGTGAGCACGAAGAACGCCATCATGTTGGAAGGCTATATCGAGCCACGGATCAAGTCCAGCGGACTACACAAGGCATTGGAGAAGTAATGGCCTTTGCAGCGCCGAAATCTCTTGCACTGCAACAGGTTTCGCGAGTGGGTCGCCGGGGGCTCGAACCCCGACGAGAAGGTTGGCCTACGCGGCGCGGCAGGGACACTTTCGACACCGAACCTGCTCTCA
>JBAXHK010000008.1:0-12512 GCA_037138935.1 Actinomycetes bacterium | reverse complement strand
AGCACAGCGCACCGTTGTCACCTCCTGTTGCCTGTTTGGTACGCATTATCCCTTTAGGGTAATTTCGGCGTACTGAGCTGCACTGAGTAAGTTCGCAAATTGACCTGGATCACTCGGCGCCATGGTGACCAACCAACCAGCCGCATATGGCGACGAATTTATGCTTTCCGGTGTCGAGTCCAAAGATTCATTGCGTGAAATAACTACACCGTCAAGTGGTGAGTAAATCTCATTCACGCTCTTCGTAGACTCGACCTCACCGCACGCGGCGCCAGCAGCCAAAGACTCACCCACCGCCGGCATGGTTACGTAGACGATGTCGCCTAAAGCCTCTTGAGCGAAAGAGGTAATCCCGAAAACCACCGTGCCATCCGCCTCTGACCGCACCCACTCGTGTTCGGCGGTATAGCGCAACTCCTCTGGGTACATGCCATCCTCCTTGTCAACACCTTGCCCAAACTCTATTCGGCCTACTTAGCCCGCTTGCTCAGACTCACGGTACCAGTGGAAGGCGCAGCCCGCGGCGCACATAGTCAAGCCCGGCCCACCAGTACAGCGCAGTACCCCACAAAGAAAAGGCCCACCCGCAGATCAATGCGAAGCTGCCTATCGCCCCACCAACTGAACCCAGGAGGAGGGCCGGAAACCCCCAAAGCAGGCAAAAGGTTGCCGCCTTTCCGAGCAGAGTTACCGGCAGTGCGATTAAGCCCCGGCGCCTGAGCGCGGGCCAGAGCAGCAGTAGCATCACATCGCGAAGAGCCAGTGCTAGCACCAACCACCACGGGATGATGCCGCGAAGCGCTAAGCCGATAATTGTGGCTGCGATATACAGGCGGTCGGCCAGTGGATCGAGAATCGCTCCCAACTTGCTGGTTTGGTTAAGTGCCCGAGCGAGTGCACCATCGAGCCAGTCGGAGGCACTGGCCAACACCAATACGACAAAAGCCCACACATCGGCTTGCTCAACCAATACCAACCAGAGGAACAGTGGGATACCAAGTAGCCTGATTAAACTCAAAATATTCGGCACGGTCCAGATGCGGCTACTAAGTTCAGCCTCTAACTTCCCGTCGTTATCCTTCATTACGGCCTCGCCTTCGCAGGTGGAATATCGCAACCCAAATTACAGCTAGTAAGGCACCTGTTCTCTAAGTTAACTATCTCGTTGAGCGGTATACCGGCCGCCAACTCGTTCCAACCTAATTGGAATCCCAAACGTTTGAGTGAGTGTCTCACTAATTATCGCCTGCTCAATTGGGCCCTGGGCGACCACCTGACCCTCGCGGAGCAAGAGTGCGTGGGTGAAACCCGGTGGGATTTCCTCAACATGGTGGGTGACGAGCACTTGCGCTGGAGCGTGTCGATCAAAAGCCAATAGCGTCAAACGCTGCACCAAATCCTCGCGGCCGCCCAGGTCCAACCCGGCTCCCGGCTCATCCAGCAGCAAGAGTTCTGGATCAGACATCAGCGCCCTGGCTATCAAAGTTCGTTTGCGCTCACCTTCGGCCAAGGTGCCAAAAGTCCGGTTCGAAAGTGCCTCCAACCCCCAAGTCTTAATAAGTTGGGTGCGGCGGTACTCGTCGATCAACTCATACTTCTCCCGCCACCTACCGGTCACCCCATAAGCCCCGGTCAGCACCACATTCTCAACACTCTCCGAGGACGGAAGGCTATTTAAAATGGCACTACTCGCCCAGCCAATACGCGGTTTCAGATCCGCCAGATCAACCGCGCCAAGCTCTTCGCCAAGAAGGTGCACCTGCCCCGAGGTCGGGAACATTTGGGCAGCGGCGAGCTGCAGGAGGGTGGTTTTACCAGCCCCATTAGGGCCCAGAATCACCCAGCGCTCAGGTGAACGAACCACCCAGTTCACATCGTTTAGCAGCATTTTTCGCCCACGTCTAACCGCTACGTGGCGGCAGGCGAATACTTCCGCTTGGTCGAGATTTTGCGCCACGAAAGTGACCTTAGTCGCCTTGGTTGTTCGTGGTCGGTGCCACACGCGCTAGCGTTGCACCGACATGACATCACAGACCCTGCTCCTAACCCTTAGCGGAACTGACCGGCCGGGGGTAACCAAGACCCTCTTCGCGGCCCTAGCCGCGCACCCGATCACAGTTCTTGATGTCGAGCAACTGGTGGTACGTGGTCGATTGGTACTTTCCGCCCTGGTAAATATCGAGACCAGTGCCACCGATAATGACGAAATTATGACTCGGGTTAGGCGAGATGTCCGCAGCACCGCCGCAGCACTTGAAATGGATGTCACGACGGTACCCGGCGCCCTCGAAGACACGGTAACAAGGCGCGACCGCGTGCACGTGACGATTCTTGGCGCCCCACTTCGACCGGATGCCGTGTCTCGAATCGCCGAGGAGATCGCCAATCGCGGGGGCAATATCGATCGCATCCGCCGGATCGCCTCTTATCCGGTAACCGCGGTGGTATTCGAGGGTTCGGGGGCCGAATTACAAGATTTACGCCGCGCCCTTGTTGCTGCGGCCGCCGAAGTGGGTGTCGACATCGCCGTGCAGGAGTCAGGTTTAGATCGCCGAGGGCAGCATCTGGTGGTGATCGATGTCGACTCAACCCTGATCCAAAATGAAGTAATTGACCTCATTGCAGAACATGCCGGAGTTGGTGAGCAAGTTGCCCAAATTACCGAGCAGGCAATGGCGGGTGAGCTGGATTTTGTGGCCGCGCTGCGGGCACGTGTTGCCTTATTGAAAGGCCTGCCGGTCAGTGTTCTTGACGAAGTCAGAACCCGCCTGCGGTTGACACCTGGCGCTCGCACCCTCTGCCGCACTTTGAATACCCTCGGATACCGGGTCTGCCTGGTTTCTGGGGGCTTCGCGGAGGTAATCATGCCTATCGCTGATGAGTTAGGCATTGACGACGTAAGAGCTAACCACCTTGGGGTTCGCGATGGATACTTAACCGGTGAGGTCGTCGGCGTCATCGTTGATCGTCAGGGCAAAAAGGCCGCACTTGAGGAGTTCGCCGAAAAATACGAAATCCCGATGCGGCGCACCATAGCGATTGGTGATGGTGCCAACGATGTATCGATGCTTGAGGCTGCAGGACTCGGGGTGTCTTTCAACGGTAAAGCAGCGGCACGTGAAGCCGCTGACGCTGCACTATCGGTGCCATACCTTGATTCGGTGCTGTATCTCCTAGGTATTACCAGGGAAGATATTGAAGGAGCCGATGCCCGCGCCGGTGTGGTCACGCCGGCACCTCGCCTATCTGCTAACTAGCCGCGAGGCACGCTAAATTCATTCAGCAATGCTGATTCGGCAGCAATAGTTGACCAATCAACTACATCGAATACGGCTACACCGGATGTCGGGAATTTTTCCGCTAGCATCAAGTAGGAGCTCGACTCACGGTTAGTAGCAATAGTCAAAGCAACATCTTCAAGCCCAGGATTATGAGCGATGATAACTAGCACCTCAACCTCTAGCGGGGTTGCTCGAATCACCTCAAGAATTGTTTGCTGTGACGCTTCATAAAGCCGTGGCTCCGTGCTAGCAATAACGTCAATACCCTCGCCGATGATCAGCGCCCAAGTTTCTTGTGTGCGCCGGGCCGATGACACCACCACGGATATTTTTAGACCCAATAGGCCTGATTTAGTTAGCCAGCGACCGACCGCAGTGCCATCGCGAACTCCTCGTTCATTTAAGGGCCGCTCGTGGTCACCGACGCCAACCGGGTATGCAGATTTGGCGTGTCTAATTAAGACCAGCTGCTTACTAGGCACCTTGTGAGTGCAACCCGCCGTCAACGTGCACGATCTCCCCGGTTGTGGCCGGGAACCAGTCGGACATCAAAGCGATACAAGCACGCGCTGCCGGCTCGGGGTCATCTAAATCCCAAGTTAAAGGTGCCCGCTCGGACCAAACCCCCTCAAACTCTTCAAAACCTGGGATGCTTTTAGCGGCCATGGTACGAATTGGTCCGGCAGCCACCAGATTAACTCGTATCCCTTTTGGCCCAAGGTCACGGGCGAGATAACGGGAGGTACTTTCGAGTGCCGCTTTGGCTACCCCCATCCAGTCATACTTGGGCCAGGCCACCGCAGCATCGAAATCGAGCCCGACAATGGAACCACCCGGTCCCATTAATGGCTCAGCGGCTACTGATAGTGACTTGAGCGAAAACGCTGATACTTGCAGTGCGGTACCAGCATCGGCCCATGTAGTGGAAAGAAATTTACCGCCAAGAGCCGCTTCAGGTGCGAAGCCAATTGAATGCAATACGCCATCAATCCCGTCGACGTGTTCGCGTACTCGACTTTCGAGAGCAGCCAAATCTTCGTCATTGGTAACGTCCAGTTCAATAACCGGTGGCAGTGAAGGAAGCCGGCCGGCTGAACGTGCGGTAAGTGACATAACTCGGCCAAATGATGTTAGGACTACGAACGCACCTTGCTCTTGGGCTAGGCGGGCAACGTGGAAGGCGATGGACTGGTCGGTCAGGACCCCGGTAATCAGTACGCGTTTACCCTGCAGTATCCCCATCTAAAATTGCTCCTGCTCGTTTCCTAGTGGCCCATGCCAAGTCCACCATCAATGGGAATCACAGCGCCGGTGATGTAACCGGCATCCTTCGACGCCAGAAACTGCACTAGTGCTGCGACTTCGTCGGGATGAGCATAACGCCCCAAGGGCACCGCGCCCAGGATCGACGCCTTGCGTTCTTCGTCTAAGTCGGCTGTCATGTCAGTTTCAACAAATCCAGGCGCCACCACATTTACGGTGATACCCCGCGAACCAACTTCACGGGCCAAGGACCGGCCGGCTCCGATCAGACCTGACTTCGCGGCCGCGTAGTTCACCTGGCCCGCAGATCCCAGCATTGCAACAACCGATGAAATTAAGATGATGCGCCCATCACGAGCCTTAATCATTGCGCGCAAACCGCGCCGTGAAATCCGTATAGCTCCCGCCAAGTTAGTGGTGAGTACGTCATCAATATCCTGATCGCTCATTCGCATTAGTAAGCCATCGCGAGTGATGCCAGCATTAGCCACGATGATCGACACCGAACCAAAATCTGCCTCAACCTCGGTAAATGCGGCATCAATCGAAGCCGGATCAGCAACATCCATCGCTACCGCTGCTAGACCCTCAGGGGCCTGACCCGATCGACAAGCCACCACGACCTCATGGCCAGCTGCCCGCAGCCGTAAAGCGATTGCAAGCCCGATACCTCTATTTCCGCCGGTGACTAGAGCAATATCTTTCACGTTGTTTCTCCATTCGAGTCTGTTACCGCCCTTGATTGCACCTCTACAGGTGTTTGTTTCGGCTTGAGAAACACACTCAGAACGAAGATGCCAATTGGTAGATAGGAAGCAATGACTGGTGAGAACAAACTAATGACACCGATGAACAAGAAATATCCGGCAATGATCCACCCGCGAAAACGCGCTGCGCCGGTGAGGATGGCGGCCTCGGATCCAGGCAGGAGCAATTGCGGATTTCGGCTCAAGTGACTCCCCATTAACGTGCCCAGTGCACTAACACTGGCCATGAGAACCCAGTAAAACAGCGCAATGTCAACTATGGCCGTAGTGCTGAAGTCCGTGAACGATCCACCACGTGCGAAGGTGTCGCCGTAGAGGCTGCTAAACCAAGGCAACAGTACAATTGCCGCAAGCCAGGTAATGTTTAACCAAAACAGTGGGTTATCGTAGCCGCGAATTTGGCTAAATATTCGACTATGCAGCCTCCACATCACAGCGACCACGTAGAAAGTAAATAGGAAAATCACCAGTTGGCCTAAGTTCTTCGTAACCACCGTGTAAAGCGGTGCCCCCGCAACTGGACCTTGAATATTTATCAGCGGCAGCACCATCAAAGTGATGGCAACGGCAACCACTCCGTCGCTGAACGCCATCAAGCGATCGACCTCGCGGCCGGTGCTTAGCGGATCACTCCGACGAACGCGCATTAGACATCCTCGAGCCGGTACCCGACCTTGATGGAAACCTGAAAGTGATCGACCGCACCATCTTTGACGTAACCGCGAACCTGGGTAATCTCAAACCAGTCGATGTGCTTCATCGTCTTGCCAGCTCTCTCGACCGCGGTACTGACCGCCGCCTCGATGCTGTCCGGTGAGGTGCCAACGACTTCGGCCATGCCGAATGTGCGATTTCTCATGGTGGCGAACCTAACACCTCGCGAACAGACATTTTCTTGCGCCCCGGTGGGCGCGAGCCACCAATTGGCCGTACGGTTGGAGCATGGGAGTTAGAGAGGGTAAAGTTAGGGCACCGATTATCGAAGTTTTCACGATAACCGGGGCACAGCGGGCCCTGAGCCAAGAACAGACCGGGCGCACCCGTCGTTACCTAATCTCAATGGGTATACGCACCGCCTGCGTCCTGGGGGCAATTGTCGTGCCCGGCTGGCCCCGCTGGTTACTCATTGCCGGTGCCGTGGTTCTTCCGTATCTGGCTGTGGTGGTGGCAAATGCCGGCCGCGAGAACGACGAGCCTGGCGAATTGGGTGTCGCGGAGCAAAGTCAAACGGCCCTGCCGCGGGCCGAAAGTTTTGATTCCCTTCAGCCCTAGGCTGGCACTATGCTCGCGTCACTTCGGACCCGTCGGTGGATTGCCTTTACCACCCTCGTTCTGGTCGCGATTGTGGCTTTCGGACTTTTGAGTCGTTGGCAATGGCACCGAGCAAACGAAAAGCAGGCCCAGCGCATCGAACTGGAGCAAGCCGCCGCCACCAATCCAGTCGAACTGACAGCGATCGACGCACCTGCCCCCGACTGGCAGATAATTTCGGCGACCGGCACTTACGACCCATCAATGCAGGTGGTGGTCCGCCAGCGACCCCAAGATGGGAGAAATGGATTTTGGGTTCTCACTCCTCTTCTGCTGACTGACGGTCGCAGCGTGTGGGTTAATCGTGGTTGGCTGCCAGCCAGTGCTTCCGCCACCACCTCGCCGGTAATCCCAGAGCCACCTTCCGAGCCGGTCGCCATCATCGGTTCCTGGCATGGTTTTGAGCAGATCAATGAAGCCTCCCGCACGGGCCTGCCCGCAAGAATGGTCGGCGCCGTCGACCCTTCGGTGCTCCCGTTGGCCGGTGATTTCGATGGTTACTTAAGGATCACCGCCACCACTCCGTCACAAGAGGTGCTCGCGTTCGTGTCAGCACCGCAGATCGACGACACCATGAACCTGTCCTATGCGGGGCAATGGCTATTATTTGCTGGTGTAGCACTAGTTGGTTGGTACGTCTTCCTAAGGCGTGAAGCCAAGGAGGATGCGCGGAGCAGGGCCCCCGTTTAACTTGGCCTGACGCACTAGTTCGGCGCAACCTGGTCGGCGAACTGCGCCTCGTACAAATCAAAATAGGCGCCGCCGGCACTGATCAATTCTTCATGGGTTCCGCGTTCGGCGATTTGTCCATCAACGACAACAAGTATTTGATCCGCCCGGCGAATTGTCGATAATCGGTGCGCAATTACGATCGAAGTGCGTCCGACAAGGGCCGAATCCAGGGCCAGTTGCACCGCGACTTCACTTTCACTATCAAGATGCGCGGTCGCTTCGTCCAAGATCACGATTCGAGGAGCTTTCAATAACAGACGTGCCAGAGCGATCCGCTGTTTCTCACCTCCGGATAATCGGTAGCCTCGGTCGCCAACCACGGTGTCAAATCCGCTCGGCAATGCGCCGATCAGCTCGGCAATCTGTGCAGAGCGGCAGGCTGCGAGCAGGTCATCTTCGGTGGCATCAGGCTTGGCGTAGATCAAGTTAGCTCTTATGGTGTCATGAAATAAATGCGCATCCTGGGTAACCGTGCCAATCGCCTGATGCAGTGACTGCATCTGCAATTCGCGCACATCGTCGCCGCCTACCAACACGGCGCCATCGTTTACATCATAGAGACGATTGACCAAAGCGCTAACGGTAGTTTTACCCGCACCCGACGGCCCCACCAACGCTGTCAAGGTGCCAGCCGGCACCTCAAATGAAACTCCCCGTAGCACGTCGACACCGGCTTGGCCGGGATCTTCACGCGCAATTGACTCCAGCGAGGCCAGTGAAACTTGCGCGGCCGTCGGATACTGGAACCACACCTCCTCAAACTTCACTCCTAATGGTCCAGTTGCCACCGCTCGTGCATCGGGTGCATCGCGTACCAAGGGGGGCAGATCCAAAATTTCGAAGACCCGCTCAAAGGAAACGAGCGCTGTCATTACTTCGACTCGAACATTCGATAAGGCTGTCAGCGGGCCATAAAGCTGGGCCAGCAAGCCGACCAAAGCCAGAAGCGTGCCCAGGGTCAGTACCCCGGAGATAACTAAATTCCCGCCGAGCCCGTAGGTTATCGCCGTTGCAAGTGCCGCAACCAGTGTCAGCGCGGTAAAGAACCACCTGTTAGCCATCGCCATCTTCACCCCGATATCGCGCACTTGCTCGGCGCGCCCGGAGAAGTTCGCGGCTTCATCGGCCGGCCGGCCAAACAGCTTCACGAGCAAGGCTCCCGCGACATTGAAGCGTTCGGACATCTGGACACTCATATCCGAATTTAGTTGCATGGATTGGCGGGTCATACCTTGAAGGCGTCGGCCCATCCACCGGGCAGGTACGATGAATAGTGGGACGAGTAATAGCGAGACAAGGGTTACTTGCCATGAGAGAATAAACATGGTGATCAGCACAATCACCAGCGAGATCATATTGCCAAGCACTCCACCAAGAGTTGACGTAAACGCCTGTTGGGCTCCAATAACGTCGCTATTGAGCCGTGAGATTAAGGCGCCGGTCTGCGCGCGCGTAAAGAAGGCCACCGATTGGTTCTGGACATGCGAATACACCTCGGTGCGTAGGTCATAGATGAGCCCTTCGCCGATCCGTGAGGAAAACCATCGAGCGACGAGTCCAAGGCCCGCATCGACAATGGCAATGATGCCGATCAATACTGCTGTGAAGGTGACAAGACGCGAATCCCCAACGCTAATGCCTTGGTCGATGATTCGCCGAAAGAGCAGTGGTTGCGCAACACTTAGTAGTGAAGTGATAACAAGGGTCACTAAGAATGCGGCAATAAAGAGTCGGTAGGGGCGCCCGTAGCCAAGGATGCGTCGAATCAAGGCTCGGTTAAGCGATTTGGCACTTATCGACCGATCTCGGGTCATTGACCGATAGGCGATCCAGACATTCTCGTTAGACACTCTTATCCTTCCATCGCAGAACGAAGATCCACGAGTCTCTTCGCTTGTGCGATGCGCTCAGCTCGATGCTGGTCCGCTGGAGCGTTGACTTCAGCCGCACGCAGAAGTGACTTCAATTCGCGAACCGCGCCCGCCGGAGCTGTGATTAATGACGCGACCAAAGTGTCGGTGTGCTGAGCTAACTCCGCCAGTGGTGCCTTTGTGTGGGCTATCCCAATGCGCACCGCTTCACCTGCGTCAACGAAGCGCCCGGATGCACAAATCTCAAGGGCTTTTGAATATCCAACTCTCTTAACGAGCCTAGAAGTGCCGGTTAGATCAGGCACCAGCCCAAGTGAAGTCTCACGCATTGCAAAAAGGGCATCTTCAGCAGCAACTATTAGGTCACAGGCAAGCGCAAGTTGAAATCCGGCCCCAATGGCATGCCCTTGCACCGCCGCAACGGTAATCGCCGGGGTCTCAGACCACCAGGTAAATGCCGACTGGAAAATTGTGATGAACTCGTCAATTTTCGCGCTCTCAGAGCAAGCGAGAGATATTAGTGACTCTTCGCCTTCGATGCCTTCGGGACTTAGCATGCGACGATCAAGCCCAGCGCAGAAACTGACCCCCTCCCCCGTTAGGACTACCACCCGCACCTCGGGGGTGACGAAATTCTCCACCGACGCAAGGCGTCGCCAAGTTGCCGGCGATTGGGCATTGCGATTAGCCGGGTTGGCCAAGGTGACGTGCAGTACGTCAGCTCGACGCTGAATCCGGACGCCTTCAAACTCGGTGGAATTGTCCGACATGTTGCCCCCTTTTCGCTCTTAAGCTAGTTCAACTAAATCTACGTAGTCCGCATTCCAGAGGTCTTCATCACCATCGGGCAAGATCAGCACCCGTTCGGGATCAAGTGCTGCCACGGCACCGGGGTCATGCGATACCAGAACCACCGCCCCCTCATATGACCGTAAGGCTTGCAGGACCTCCTCCCGACTAGCAGGATCAAGGTTGTTCGTTGGTTCATCGAGTAGCAGCACATTTGCCCCCGAAACTACTAAGCAGGCTAGTGCCAACCGAGTTTTCTCACCACCGGACAAAACCGATGTCGGCTTACGAACATCATCGCCAGCAAATAGAAACGAGCCTAGAACGGTCCGCTTACGAGTGTCATCCAAATCCGGTGCATTGCGATTCATCATCTCCAGCACTGTCGCGCTCGGGTCTAATGTTTCATGCTCCTGCGCGTAGTAACCAACAACTGCACCGTGGCCGGGTTCGACAACACCGGTATCGGGTAGATCAACCCCACCCAAAATTCGCAGCAAAGTGGTTTTACCAGCCCCATTTAATCCAAGAATCACCACCCGTGATCCGCGATCGATGGATAGATCGACATCCGTGAATACTTCAAGTGAGCCGTAGGAGCGGGAAAGCCCGGTGGCTGACAACGGCACGCGACCACATGGTTTCGGTGTCGGGAACCGTAGTTTAGCGACTTTATCGGCACGTCTGACTTCTTCGGCCCCGGCCAACAGGGTGTCAGCACGACGAAGCATATTTTGCGCGGCCTTTGCTTTCGAAGCCTTTGCTCGCATGCGTTCGGCCTGATTGCGTAGTGAGTCGGCTTGCTGCTCCGCATTTCGGCGCTCACGTTTTCGCCGACGCTCATCAGTCTCACGCGCCGCTAAGTATGCCTTCCAACCAAGTGTGTAAATATCAATCTCGCGACGGTTTGCATCAAGGTGCCAAACTCGGTTGACGGTACCCTCAAGCAAGGTCGCATCATGGCTAATGACGACGAACCCGCCTTCATATGAAGCCAGGAACTTGTGCAACCAGCGCACCGAATCCGCGTCAAGGTGGTTGGTGGGTTCATCGAGAAGCAGTACATCTGCGCCGCTGAACAAAATACGTGCTAACTCCACCCGGCGCCGCTGACCACCAGATAGCGTGCCCAGTGGCTGACTAAGTATTCGCTCCTCAAGGCCGACCGATGCCGCGATCGCAGCCGCCTGAGACTCAACAGCGTAACCACCCAAGGCCTCAAACTCGGCTTCTGCGCGTGCGTAGCGACTAATGATGCGATCACGCTCATCTGGATCTGGGGTGTCCATCTGCATGCTGGCCTCTTGCATTCGCCGCATGACATCACGCAGGCCGCGCGCCTCCAGAATTCGCTCACGGGCCAACTCTTCGGGATCCCCCGAACGTGGATCCTGTGGCAGGTAGCCGACGGTGCCGGTGCAAGTTATTTGGCCCTGGGCGGGAACTGCCTCACCAGCCAGCGCCTTGGTGAAAGTTGTTTTACCCGCCCCATTACGGCCCACCAGGCCAACTCTGTCGCCCTTACCGACCCGAATGGAGACATCGCCTATTAGGAGTTGGGCGCCTGCTCGAAGCTCAACTCCAGTAGCGGTGATCATGACGTGAGCATTCTATGAGCAAAACCTCACCTGAAAAACCACACCTGTTTCCCCTAGAGGTTGAACCCCAAGGCACGCAGCATGTCCTTGCCATCATCGGTGATTTTATCCGGCCCCCATGGCGGCATCCAGACCCAATTAATGGCGAAATCAGATACCACAGCGGAGAGCGCCGCCCGCGTCTGATCTTCAATTACATCAGTTAGCGGGCAGGCCGCCGATGTCAACGTCATATTGACCGTCGCCACATTGCCATCATCGACACTCACCCCATAGACCAGGCCTAAGTCGACCACATTTATACCCAACTCAGGATCTACTACATCCTTCATAGCCTCAATTGCGTCGTCCTCGGTCGCAATACTCATCGCATCCTCATTTCTCATCCAATGGAGCGGTCATCACTAAATCAGCTTTAATCTCGGCATCTTGAAGTGCCATCCAAGCGAGGAGGGCACATTTGATCCGGGCCGGATACTTCGCGACACCCACAAAAGCGACGCCATCACCTAAAACTTCCTCGTCAGGTTCGGCATTTCCTTGACTGTGCATTAGCTCAACAAAAGCGAGTCGAATCTTCTCGGCTTCGGCGACCGGCAACCCTTGAACCAACTCATAGAGCACACTGGCACTGGCCTGGGAGATTGAACACCCCGTACCCTCGTACCCAATCAAAAGTCTACCGTCGGCGTCGGATGCAACCTGCATGTTGATTTCATCACCACAGGTGGGATTAACGTGAAATGCCGTACCCAGCGGGGCTTCGAGTAAACCTCGACCGCGTGGATTCTTGTAGTGGTCAAGGATGATTTCCTGATACAAGGATTCAAGACTCACGACGCCACCTGAAAAAACTTCTGAGCCTCACGGACCCCGGCGATAGCCGCGTCGATATCACTT
>JBAXHK010000007.1:0-12530 GCA_037138935.1 Actinomycetes bacterium | reverse complement strand
GCGGTCTTGGGTAGAGCCGCCGGCACCATAAGTAACCGACACAAAAGTCGGCTTCAGTGCCTCTAACTCGCGGACCGTCTGCCAAAGTGCCTGCTCCCCCGCGTCAGTCTTGGGCGGGAAAAGCTCGAAGGAGAAACTGTGGCCACCACCAGCGAGCACCGCGCCAAGACTGGGGGCGGTTCGGGTCGGCGACATGTTTAAACCTTAGCCCAGCCAAACCTTCGCCCAACTAAATACCAACCGTTCAGCCGAATCCCCCAGCAGGCTCTAGACTCAAGTGGTGCCTGCGCAATCCGCACCTCCCGGAACAATATCGCCATTTGATGTGGCAGACCTTCGCGCACGCGTTCAGCGCACTATTGACAAAGTACTGGCGCAGGAATCTTTTCGGCTTACCAATATTGACGACGACTTGTTACCACTTGTTGAGGCGCTCACCGCCCTACTTGCGGGCGGTAAACGAGTGCGGCCGGCATTTTGCTACTGGGGCTGGCGCGGGGCACTAGTCGGAGGCCTGCCCCCAGCCGAGATTGACGAACCTGCGATGGCGGCGTCAGCTGCACTCGAATTCTTGCAGGCGTGCGCCCTTATACACGATGACGTAATGGATGGATCAGATACCCGCCGAGGTCTACCAGCCGCCCACCGGCGTTTCGCAAACCTGCACCTCAGTAATTCATGGATTGGCTCCCCGGAACATTTTGGAGTCGGAGCCGCGATCTTGCTCGGCGATATGTGCCTGTCCTGGTTTGACCAAGTACTGCTCAGTAGCGGAATGCCAGAAGCTGCTTTAAAGCGCGCCAAGCCGGTCTACGACGAGATGCGCATCGAACTGATGGCGGGCCAATACCTTGACCTCTTGGAGCAAGCCCGGGGTGGCGGCTCAATCGAGAGCGCACTTCGAGTAGTTCGCTACAAGTCCGCGAAGTACACCATCGAGAAACCGCTGCATCTGGGCGCGGCTCTTGCTGGAGCCGCTCCCGATGTGTTCACTACCTACACTGCATTTGGCCTACCCTTGGGCGAAGCATTTCAATTGCGTGATGACGTGCTCGGCGTATTCGGTGACCCGAAAGAAACCGGCAAACCTGCGGGTGACGATCTACGCGAAGGTAAACGCACTGTACTTATTGCCATCGCATCTGAGCGGGCATCAAGTGCGCAGCTGTCAGCAATACGTAATCACCTCGGAGATCCCGGACTTGATCTTTCCGGAGTTGAAGAACTCCGCCAAATCATCACCGATACCGGTGCCCTAGACCACGCTGAGCAACTTATCGCGAACCTGCTCCAGACCTCACTTTTTGCAATTGAGACTGATGCGATAAACCCTGCGGCTCGGGTTATTTTCACCGACCTGGCCCATGCAGTGACCACACGATCACTTTAAATGCTATTCACGCAAAGGGGAATTAGATGAGCTTTCCGTCGACTCGATCAATGCGAAGGTGGCTGCCGCGGACATCTCCGCGCACTGTCACCGGGGGCACCGACCACGTGGTCATTGTCGGGGCCGGCCTCGCAGGTCTGTCGGCAGCTATGCGCCTTGCCGGAGCTGGACGCAAAGTAACGGTATTAGAGCGCGAACTAACCCCGGGAGGCCGCGCTGGTCGACTCGATGTGGCAGTCGCTGGCGGCACCTACAAATTCGACACCGGCCCCTCAGTTCTCACAATGCCGGATCTAATCGCTGACTGCTTCGATGCCCTTGGCGAGGATATGCAAGATTGGCTCGAACTTGAGCCAGTAGCTCCGCTCTACCGCGCTTTCTACCCGGACGGGTCGATTCTTAATGTGCACGCCAATGTTTCGCAGATGGCGCAAGAGATTACCGAGGTGATCGGTGCGGATGAAGCCGCGGGGTACTTGAAGTATGTCGAATTTGTTTCGAAACTCTACAAGTACGAAATGAAGGATTTCATTGACCGAAACATCGATAGCCCATTCGATTTAGTTACACCCGATTTGGCGAAACTCGTTGCTATTGGTGGATTTCGAAAGCTAGCTCCTAAAGTGCGCGATTACCTAAAAGACCCTCGCACCGAGCGCATCTACTCCTTTCAGGCGATGTACGCCGGCCTCTCCCCATACGACGCTCTCGCCATCTATGCGGTAATCGCCTATATGGATTCGGTCGCGGGGGTTTACTTCCCCAAAGGCGGCATGCACGCGCTGCCCGTGGCGATGGCTGCGGCCTGCGAAAAACACGGGGTAACAATTAAATACGGCACTACGGTAACGTCGGTCGAAACCAAAGATGACCGCGCCATCGCTGTGACAACAGCCGATGGGGAACGAATCGTGGCTGATGTAGTAGTCCTGAATCCGGATCTTCCGGTGGCCTACCGAGATCTGCTCGGCAAGGTGCCCTGGTCGGTCCGCCGCCTTGACTACTCACCATCTTGCTTCGTCATGCTCGCGGGATCAACCGCTCATTACAGCAAGATCGCTCACCACAATATTCACTTCGGCCGAAGTTGGCGCGGAGTGTTCGATGAACTAATCGACAAGAAGCAACTAATGAGTGACCCGAGTGTGCTTGTCACCAACCCGACCCGCTCAGACCCATCGCTAGCACCAGATGGCAAGCAGATTTATTACGTGTTGTTTCCCACTCCAAATCTGGATGCCGATATTGATTGGCGATCCGTCGGCCCGCGCTATCGCGATGAGGTGGTACGGGTACTCGAAGAACGGGGATACCGCGCATTTGGCGACGCAATTGAGGTTGAGAACATCACCACTCCGCTGGACTGGGAAGATCGCGGAATGGAACGTGGGGCGCCATTTGCGTCCGCTCACTCTTTCATGCAGACCGGGCCTTTTCGGCCAGGCAATCTTTGGGGTGAGAATGTCGTTTTCACCGGCTCCGGTACCCAGCCGGGTGTTGGCGTGCCGATGGTGCTGATCTCGGGCCGATTGGCGGCCGAGCGTATCCTCGGCAAAGACCAAAACTACCACTCACGGGCGCGCAGGAGTTGAATGTGAGTGCTAGCGACCTCGATGCGGCCGGCATCATTGACCCGGATTTACGCGCCTCCTATGAGTTTTGTCGCCGGCTAAACGCAACTCACGGCAAGACCTACTATCTCGCGACCTTATTGCTTCCGCCCGGCAAACGACCTTACGTCCATGCCCTTTACGGCTTTGCCCGATACGCCGATGAAATAGTCGATGACCTCGCTTCAACTCTCACTGAGCAAGAAAAAGCCGACTGGCTGCTGACATGGGGTCAAACATTCCTTGACGACCTCGATCGCGGCCAATCAAGTGACACCGTGTGCCGCGCTGTTATCGACACTGCGCAACGGTGGGATATCCCAAGAATCCACTTCGAAGCATTCTTAAATTCAATGCACATGGATTTAACTGTTACGCACTATCAGACCTACGAGGATCTTTATGAATATGTTTATGGATCCGCGGCCGTAATTGGCTTGCAAATGGTTCCAATTCTCGAACCGACTTCACCGGCGGCCGCAGAAAAGGCCAAAGATCTTGGCGTAGCATTTCAGCTTGCCAACTTTGTCCGCGATGTCGGAGAGGATCTTGACCGTGGACGTGTCTATCTACCACTTGATGATCTGGCAAAGTTCGGAGTCACTCGCGCAGATTTAGAGGCCCGGGTCGCCACACCGCAACTCAAGGATGCCTTGCGATATCAAATCACGCGAGTGCGGGATTTGGAAGAACGATCGCGCTCAGGTATTACCCTGCTGCACCCCTCATCACAAGACTGCATTGAAGCGGCACGGGTGCTCTACTGCGGAATCGTCGAAGAGGTCGAGAAGATTGACTACGAGGTGTTTGCGAAACGAGCATCGGTGCCATTAACCCGAAGGCTCCGAATTGCTGGGCCGGCTTGGGTTCGAGCTAGCCGAGCGCGTCGTAAGTTTGGATCAGGGCAAGTACGCGGCCTGCACCAGCACACCGGCTAGCGCCTCCAGATTGGCGGACCGGCATTTGGCTTTCGCTGCACGCCATTTCTTCCGAGCCATACCCAACAAGCCAGCGTCAGCAGCACAAGTGCGAACCCAAAGAGCAAATCCTCTACTGGTGCAAAGGCCAACCTGCCATCGCCGATAAACGGTGGCGGGCCGAGATCGGGTGAAGTTCCGCCAATAATAGCGTCATCGTGGTAACGAACAATCCCAAACCCGGTGAACATGCCGTTGGTAATTAACTGGAAAAACACGATGATGGCATACGACACCCAGAAGACTTTGCGCGTCACCAGGTGGGTGCGCAGGAGAAAGAGATCAAGTGCGACTGCGAGAATAACGGCCAGCACACCAATTTGGGTATATGTCATGGCGCGCCGTCCTCATCGCCGACATTCCATCCCCGCACAGCCCGCACGGCTTCCAAAGTCAAAATTGCGGCGATCGGAATAACGATGAAAAACAACACTTCATCAACCGGTACCCCACCTGGTAGGTACCAGCCAAGAATTCGATCGGTGTCAAACCACCAGTGCCCGTTAGCAATTGCGTAAGCGTCCCAAATGAAGAACAAAATCACCGCAGGAACAATGCTGAGGGCCAACCGCTTAGCCCGAATGAAGACCCGGGTGCGACACGTTACCTCGAGCCATGCACTGCCAGCTAGTACGAAAAGAAGTACCCCCACATATGACAAATTTGCCGGCACGGTCATATACTCTCGTAACACAACTAAACATGCACGGGAGCTCCTGCCTAGTGGAGCTGAGAGGGCGACAGCACGGCGTCGCCGACCGTTCGAACCTGTCCGGGTAATGCCGGCGTAGGGAGGGGTCAAATGTCGATATTTATGAACGTGGCTTTCAGCGCCTGTAACTATGACGTCACCGTGCTCGAGTTACTTGCCGTAATCACTGCTTTTATCGGGATCGGCCTAGCGATTCGAGGTACCAGATGGGCGTGGCCATTCTATTTCCTATCCAGCGCACTTTATGGCTGGTTGCTGTGGGAGTACGCGCTCTATGGCACCGCGGCATTGCAATTGGTCTTCATCGCTGCGGCAATCTGGGGCTGGTTTGGGTGGGGTCCAAAATCCATCGTCCCCAGCACGGTCAGTAATCGCACTCGCCTAATTCTGCTGATTGGCTCCTTGGCCGCCTGGCTGGCGCTCGTACCGGTGCTAGCGGCAATCGGTGACCCGGCACCGTGGCCCGATACTTTCGTCTTTGTCGGAAGCGTCGTGGCACAGGTGTTGATGGTTCGTGAATACGCGGATTCCTGGGTGCTTTGGATAGTCGTAAATGTGGTTGGAGCGGTGCTCTACGCCACCCAAAATCTCTGGTTCACCTCATTGTTCTATGCAGTCTTAATCATCATGGCGGTCATCGGATTACGCAGTTGGCTCGCCAAACGTGCACCTCGAGTTACCTCAGTTTCTGCATGATGAAAACCATTGGCTTACTCGGTGGTGAATGCACCGGGAAAACCACGCTCGCAAAGGCGCTATGTGAGCGCCTCGATGCCGTTTTGGTACCTGAGTACTTACGCGAATTCGTGGTCTCAATGGGGCGCGTACCCACCGCCCGCGAGCAGGCGGGAATCATGGAGACTCAGGTAGCGGCCGAAGCCAATGCCTTAACGGGTATCAGCCCGCAAACACTGGTGGTATGCGACCCGGCAGCCCTCATGACAGCGATCTATAGCATGGCCTACTTCAATGATCGTTCCTTACTTGAACCGGCAACGCTGCACGCCAAGACGTACGGAACTCTAATTTGGTGTGGCACCGATATCCCGTGGGAGCCCGATGGCGATCAGCGAGATGGTCCCGAATATCGGGCCCAGGTTGACGACCTGATCGGCGAAGTCGTACGCGAGACCCTTGAACCCGCCGGTATCGTCGTGCACCGAATTGACGGCCCCGTTAGCGACCGACTGTTGGCAGTTTTGCAATTACTCGGGCAGTAGTTGGCACTAAGCCAACCCCGGCAGGCGTGGCAACAGCACCGGCGCAGCGGGCGTACCTAGAATCGCAAGGTGGAGGCGTCTGTACCGAACCCATTAATCGGGCAGACTATTGATGGGCGATATTTGGTGAGCGCTCACTTAGCCAGAGGTGGTATGGCCACCGTTTATGAGGCGGTTGACCTGCGCCTTGACCGAATAGTCGCACTTAAAGTGATGCACCGGCACCTAGCTGAAGACCCAGATTTCGTCGCCCGCTTTGAGCGAGAGGCAAAATCGGCTGCACGACTTTCGCACCCCCATGTGGTCGCGGTCTACGATCAAGGGCACGCCGACGGACTTATTTATTTGGCCATGGAGATGGTACCGGGGCGCACCTTGCGCGATGTGATGCGCGACTACGGCCCCTTGACCCCGGAGCAGGCGCTCGTCATTCTTGATCCCGTACTTGAAGGGCTGGCGGCTGCACATGCAGCAGGTTTCGTACACCGCGATATCAAACCCGAGAACGTACTGCTTGCCGATGACGGCCGCGTCAAAGTTGCAGATTTTGGTTTAGCTAGGGCGGTATCGACTTCAAATACGAGCGCCACCCAAGGGTTGATTATGGGCACCGTCGCCTATCTTTCACCTGAGCAGGTTGAGCGCGGTGAAGCCGACGAACGCTCAGATGTTTATGCGGCGGGAATCCTGCTCTTCGAAATGGTCACCGGCCAAGTACCACATGCTGGTGATAGTCCACTGTCGGTCGCCTACGCCCATGTCAACAATGACGTTCCGGCACCGTCATCAATTCGCTCGGCTATCCCACCTGAGATCGATGCACTAGTTGTGCGTGCCACCCGGCGCGATGCCAATTTGCGTTACCAACAAGCAAGTGAGTTTCTCGCCGACGTAAGGCGAATCCGGGCAATGCTGCCACCACCTAGGCCATTCGTCGAATCACACGACACCGTGGTGGTCGACGCATCTACAGCGGCCCGACTTGCCGCCGGGCAGCCGGTGGCACCCAAGCCAACATCGCCGCCACCAGCCGCCACCTCACACCGCGGCCGGCGGCGAAAAGGGCCATGGATTGCCCTCGTCATTGCAATGGTGGTGCTCGGCGCGGGCATTGGCGGGTGGCTGCTTGCCACCGGCAAATCGGTGCCTACTCCAAATATCGTTGGCCTTTCCACGGCAGCGGCAAAGGCGTCACTGTCGGATGTCGGATTGTCTCTCGTTATCACCGAAGAACAATTCAGCGAAGACGTACCTTTGAATCTAGTTGTTAGCAGTGACCCGGCGCCCGGTGACGGTGCACGTGAAGGAGGTGAGGTCGGCGTCATCGTGTCAAAAGGCCCAGAACGTTATGTGATCCCTGATGTCCAGGGGCTTTCGGTGACCGAAGCGACGGCGGCCATCACCTCGGCGAACCTGGTAATTGGTTCAACCACCGAGGTTTTCGACGATCAGGTGCCCGCCGCTGCCGTAGCAAGCACTTCTCCAAAGATTGGCAATGAAGTCAAGCCCGGCACGAGCGTGGATATTGCAGTATCCAAAGGGCCAAAGCCCGTAGCTATCCCCCAGGTGGTCGGTAAAAAAATTCAAGTTGCTACGAGCGCCCTTACCGATCTTGGCCTCCTCGTGACAACGAAGGAGAAGTATTCGGAGAAAATCGCCGAAGGCCTGGTGATTGCGATCCGCCCGGACGCAGGCACCATCACTCCTTCGGGCACCGCGGTCGAACTCGTAGTCTCGAAAGGGCCACCGCCGGTTGAGGTACCAAGTCTCATTGACCTACCAAAAAACAAGGCCATCAGTGTGCTCAAGGGCCTTGGCCTTAAACCGAAAGTTCTGGAGGCGGCCGCGACACCGCTAAATCGTGTCTATTCACAAGATCCACCGGCTGGCACCATGATCCCAAAGGGCAGTTCAGTAATTATTCGTATTATCTAGACCCATCAAGTTGCCGATTTTGATGAATGGAACCCCATGCGCGAACTTCCAGATGAGACCCGGCGAGCACTTGATATTCCAGCAGATATCTTGGCGCTGGACGAACTTCAGATGCGCCGCTTAGGCTACGAGGTCGTTGACCGGGTAGTCGAACACCTCATCACCATTAGGGATCAACGCGCCCTGACCACCGGCGATTTAGCGATGTTAACCGCGCAATTAGGTGGGCCAATCCCCCGCCAAGGCTCACCAATTTCTGGAAACCTCACAACCCTCGCCGATATCGCGCTGGCCAATCAGCAACACCGTGACCACCCGCGCTATTTCGCCCGCGTGCCCGGCCTATCCTCATACCCGGCGATACTCGGTGAATGGCTTGCCACCGGGATGGCGTCGGTTGCCTCATCTTGGGGTGGTGGCTCGGGGCCAAGCACGTTAGAGAACATCACCTGCGGCTGGTTAAGGGATGCCCTAGGTCTGGCCCCATCCTGTGAAGGCGTGCTGCTCTCTGGCGGGTCGATGGCAAACATCACCGCGGTAATCACCGCACGTCACCATAAGGGCTCGGGCATCATTTACCTTTCAGATCAAACCCACTCGTCGATTAAACGCGGCCTGCTTGCGATCGGCCAACCCCCTGCTGATATTCGCGTGCTAGAAACCGATCAGACCTTTCGGCTCAACGCAGTAGACCTCGAGGCCGCAATTAAGGTCGATCTAGAAAATGGGCTACATCCGATGTTGGTGATTGCCACAGCAGGAACCACTAACACCGGGGCGGTCGATGACCTACCATCGATCGCAGATATTTGCGCGACCTTCAATATCTGGCTGCATGTCGATGGTGCTTACGGCGGGCCAGCGGCACTTTGTGCGCGCGGGCGATCGGTGCTACCGGGCCTTGATCGAGCCGACTCATTCGTGACGGATCCGCATAAATGGCTTTTCCAGCCGTACGACATCGCCTGCTTGTTCGTTAAATTACCCGGCGCCTTAGAAGACACCTTCGCTATCCACCCCGAGTACCTCAAAGATGTGGCCGGTGGAGCCGTCGAGATGCAAAACCGAAGTCTGGAACTCACCCGCCGAAGTCGCGCCGTCAAACTATGGCTCACGTTCCGGACCTACGGACTAGAAACCCTGGATGCTGCAATTGACCGCGGTATCGGCTTAGCCGAATATGCCCAGTACCAGGTCGAAAGCGATGACCGCCTTGAAATAGTCACGCCAGCAGCGCTAGGCATCGTTACCTTCGCTGGCATTAACTGTGATGCCGGCGATCACGTACGGGCGGCCGCCCAACTAACGCAGGATGGTTATGCCGCAGTCTCGAGTACCGTGCTTAAAGGACGAACCGTTCTGCGCCTTTGCACCATCAACCCGAGCACCACCACCGAGGATATTGCCGGCACGATTGACCGCCTCGCGCAGTTCCTCACTCGTAAGTGACACCCTCATGTTTCAATAATGCTCTCTTCACCTCTAAGCCGTAGCCGTAACCACCAAGTCCGGAGGCGGCGACCACCCGATGGCACGGCACAAAAGGTGCCACCAAATTTGAAGAGCAGGCGGTGCCCACCGCCCGATATGCATTCGGCCGGCCCGCTCGCCTTGCTAATCCACCGTAACTAGCAATGGTGCCGGGTTTGATGGTGCGCATCGCCCTCCACACCTCCAGTTGAAAGGGTCCCCCGGGTTGGGAAACTTCAACCTCATCGAGGGCGGTCAGCTCACCCCCGCAGTAGCGCTCTAAAACATCTTTAAGCACCGGTAGGTCAGACTTTTTGTAGGTGAACTCCGGCAAGAGCCTCGAGCGAATATCGTCAATACCTCGATATGACGACGCTACGACTACACCATTAGTCACCACCACCGCGATTGTTCCGCCCGGTATTTTTGCCGTTGTGTAGGTAAGTGTCGGCATTGCGAGAGAACTTAAGTTATCGGCTAATCAACATGTCGGCGACCAAGAAAGCCAGTTCTAGGCTTTGCTCCCGATTCAATCGCGGATCGCAAGCCGTCTCATAACGATCGCCTAGGTTGCCCTCAAGAACTCCGCCCGTGCCGCCGACGCACTCGGTGACATCATCGCCGGTCAATTCAATATGGATCCCACCGGGGAAAGTACCGAGGTCTCGATGGACCTCGAAGAAACCTTTGACCTCGTTGATGATGTCATCGAAGACTCTTGTCTTATGCCCGGTTGATGCTTCTCTGGTATTTCCGTGCATTGGATCGCAGACCCACACCACCGGAACTCCACTGGCGTCTACTTTCTGCACGATGCCGGGTAACACCTCTCGCACCTTGCCGGCTCCCATTCGCGTTATCAGGGTGAGCCGCCCCGGTATGCGATCAGGGTTAAGCCGCTCGGCGATCTCAACTATGTCCTCCGCTGATGCAGTCGGACCGACTTTAACCCCAACCGGGTTACGAATGACCGACGCGAATTGCACATGTGCAGCATCGAGTTGCCTGGTCCGCTCACCGATCCACAGGAAGTGGCCCGAGACGTCATAAGGCAGCCCCGTGCGTGAATCAATGCGCGTCATGGCACGTTCGTAGTCAATTGATAGCGCTTCATGGGCAGCAAAGAACTCGACGCGCTTGAACTCATCAGGATTTGCGCCGCAAGCTTGCATGAAAGAAAGCGCCCGGTCAATTTCGGCGGCCAAGTTTTCATAGCGTTGACCGGCCGTCGAGTCGCGAACGAAATCTTGATTCCAGGCATGTACTTGGCGTAGATCTGCGTAGCCGCCCTGGGTGAATGCACGCACCAGGTTTAGTGCCGCACTGGATGCGTTGTAAGCCCTAAGTAGTCGCTGCGCATCTGGGCGGCGGGCTTGCTCGGTGAACTCCATTGAGTTCACTGCATCACCAAGGTAGGAAGTTAACTCAACGCCATCGCGTAGCTCGATCACCTTGCTCCGGGGTTTGAAGTACTGCCCAGCAAGGCGACCGACTTTAATCACCGGGAGTGAGGCGGCATAAGTCAGAACAACTGACATCTGAAGCACCGTTTGAAGGCGCGCACGAATCGAATCGGCGGTATTTGCCTCGAAAGTCTCGGCGCAGTCGCCCCCCATCAAGACAAATGCTTCACCGCGCGAAGCCGAGGCCAAACGCTCGAGCAAAATATCGCATTCACCGGCGAATACCAGCGGTGGGAGCGCGCGAAGTTCGGCTACCGCTCTGGCAAGTTCATCTGAATCAGGCCATGGGGGCTGCTGATGTGCCGGTAATTCTGGCCACTCAATTACCCGCCCCTGATGCACCTGAGATGGGGAATTAGCTGCCGACATGGCTCAAGGGTAGAGCAGCATCAGCCGAAGAAAGCCGACGCCTCAACATATCGGGCCAAAGGCACAGTTTTTAAAACCCCGGTAGCCGCCGCTAAGGGCACCCGAACAATGTCGGTGCCCTGTAAAGCGACCATCTTTCCCCAATCCTTATCCTTCACCGCCTTGATGGCATTAAGCCCAAATCGGGTTGCCAACACCCGGTCGAATGCTGTCGGGGTACCGCCACGTTGCACGTGGCCGAGCACCGTCGTGCGGGCTTCCTTGCCAGTGCGACGCTCAATCTGGCCCGCCAGCCATTCACCTATCCCCGATAGTTTGACGTGACCGAATGAGTCAAGGGTGGCATCCTTGGTGATGAGTTCACCGTCCTTCGGTAATGCACCTTCCGAAACCACCAAGATTGGTGAGTAGTGCGATCGAAATCTTGATTCAACCCACCCCATTACCTCATTTAAATCAAATGGCACTTCCGGAATTAATATGCCGTTGGCGCCGCCGGCCATGCCCGAGTGCAGTGCGATCCAGCCAGCGTGCCGGCCCATCACCTCGCATATCAGCACCCGATGGTGCGACTCGGCGGTCGTGTGTAAGCGGTCAATTGCCTCGGTCGCGATCGTCACGGCCGTGTCGAAGCCAAAGGTGTAATCGGTACCACTTAAATCATTGTCAATTGTCTTGGGGACGCCGATCACCGAAATACCGTGATCATTGAGCACCGATGCCACCCCGAGGGTGTCTTCTCCGCCAATTGCGATCAGCGCGTCGATGCCGAGGTCATTTAGATTCTGCTCTATGGCCTCGATGCCCCCATCAACTATTAATGGGTTCGTCCGCGATGATCCAAGGATGGTGCCACCGCGCGGCAAGATGCCACGAACTGCCGCGATATCCAAAGCCATCGTGACACCTTCGAGTGGGCCCTTCCAGCCATCGCGAAAACCCACGAATGAAAAGCCGTAATCACCTACGCCGCGCCGGACGATTCCGCGGATAACGGCATTTAGCCCTGGGCAGTCGCCGCCGCCGGTTAAGACCCCAATTCGCATGATCCCCGCCCCATTCTTTGGCCAGCAGTCCCGATATAAATTCACGGTATCAAGTGTCGGTGCCGACCAGTCCGCGGGAGATGGCTGTTAGTCTGTTGAAAAATTCTTCGAGAGAGTTGGCTATGGCGCCCAATAAACCAGTTCAAGAGCGAAGCCTTGCTTCGATGAACCGCATGCTCGACGCAGGCGAGCAGCTGTTTTTTGAGGGCGGAAACCCCGCCCTCACGCTCGAAGAGGTGATAAAGCTTGCCGAAACATCCACCGGCTCTTTTTATGCACGATTCGGCGATATGCGGGGCTTCCTCGATTCCATGCACGAGCGCGTGTTAGAGATGCTT
>JBAXHK010000006.1:0-13535 GCA_037138935.1 Actinomycetes bacterium | reverse complement strand
GGCACCATCTTTGCCTACGTTGACACAATTACGTGTATGGCACCCACTTCGAAAGTGATGAGAAAAGCTGCCGAACACCTCGTCGCCGTAGATCCGGCCTTTGGACCAATAGTTGAATCCTCCCCCCTTTGCAATATTGGCCGCAAGAAGTACGAAGGAGGCACCCATTTTTCTACTCTGGTTACCTCGGTCATCGCCCAACAACTTTCAGTAAAGGCCGCGGACACAATCACCATACGAGTAAAAACGAGCCTCGGTGGTGACATCACGCCATTAGCGGTGGTGCAGGCCAGCGATGCCGACCTTCGAGCCGCCGGACTTTCTGGAGCTAAGACGCGAACCATCAAGGGGCTGGCCGAAGCAGTGCACAGCGGGGACCTGGACCTAGAAGCCGCGGCCTCCCACTCTGAAGACCAACAGATAGTTACCGAGTTGACCCGCCTTTGGGGCATCGGTAGGTGGACCGCCGAAATGTTCTTGATGTTTACCTTGCACCGCCTTGATGTATGGCCGGTCGGTGACTTAGCGATGCGCAAAGGCTGGCAGCAAATTCACGGAAATACTGGCGACATCGCCGAGAAGCAGATTGACCCACTCGGTGAACAATTCAGGCCGTACCGCAGTGTCGCAGCGTGGTACTGCTGGCGCGTGATTGATGGTGACAGTCAGACTTGGTAGTTGCTAACCCCAACGACTTCGAAGAAGTGCATTTTGCTCGGTGAGGTTAGCAAGTTGCTCGCGCACGCGCACCGGAGCCGTGCCACCAAATGCCGACCGCGAATCAAGTGAGCCCTGAAGCGTGAGAACTGCGCTCACCTCCGGTGTCAGATAACCAGATATTTCCGAAAACTCACTCGGCGAAAGATCCCAGAGTTCAACTCCACGTGACTCCGCCGCCCGAACACACGCACCAGCTATCTCATGGGCTTCGCGAAATGGCACTCCTTGACGAACTAACCACTCAGCAATGTCAGTTGCCAGAGCGAAGCCTTGTGGCGCAGAGCCAGCCATCAACTCAGTGTTGAAAGTCAAAGTAGAGATCATGCCGGTCATCGCCGGCAAAACGAGGAGTAACTGCTCGACGGTGTCGAAGACCGGCTCCTTATCTTCTTGAAGATCTCGGTTATAGGCGAATGGCAAACCCTTCAAAGTGGCTAGCAAACCGGTGAGGTTTCCGATCAGTCGGCCCGATTTACCTCTGGCAAGTTCAGCCACATCTGGATTCTTTTTCTGCGGCATGATTGACGAACCGGTAGACCACGCATCATCGAGGCTGGCCCAGCCAAACTCACGTGAAGTCATCAAGACAACTTCTTCGCCAATGCGCGATAGGTGAACCCCGAGCATCGCACCTACGAAAAGGAACTCAGCAACCCAATCTCGATCACTTACGGCGTCAATTGAATTACCAAGTGCCGAATCGAAACCCAGTGCAATAGCAACAGCTTCAGGATCGAGCCCAAGACTAGAACCCGCCAACGCCCCCGCACCAAGTGGTGATCGCGCAGCCCTAGCATCCCAATCACTTAACCGCTCTAGATCGCGAGCCAACGCGTGCACGTGTTTTGCTAACTCATGCCCAAATGACACCGGTTGCGCATGTTGAAGGTGCGTGAACCCTGGTGAGAATGTTTCAACATGCTGCTTCGCCTGCACGACAAAAGCGTCCATCAGATCAATAATGGCGACGGCAATGAACCGTGCATGGTCGCGTAAATACATTCGAAAGTCGGTCGCGACTTGATCATTGCGACTACGCCCAGCACGCAATTTGCCACCTAGATCGCCTAGCCGCTCAATCAACGCACGCTCAATCGCGGTATGGACATCCTCATCCCGAGCATCCGGGACCATCACCCCACTTGCAACGGCTGCGGCAATCGCCGTCAACGCGCTGTCAACCAAGGCGAGTTCATCGGCGCCTAACAAGCCCGCCGCCTGAAGAACTTTCGCATGGGCACGGGTCTGCTCAATGTCATAGGGCGCTAGCCGCCAGTCAAAGTGCACTGAAGCACTTAACGCAGCCATGGCATCGGCCGGCCCACCATTGAACCGACCTCCCCAAAGCCGGGTCGGCCGACCACCTGCCATTAATTACTTCCCCTGTAAGTCACGGCGAGCAGCGATGGAACTCGACATCCCGTAGATATCGATGAATCCCTTGGCCTTGGTCTGGTCGTAGGTATCTCCGGTGTCGTAGGTGGCTAAGTCGAAGTCATAGAGCGACTGGTCGCTCCTGCGCCCGGTGACAACCGCCCGACCCGCGTGCAAAATCATTCGCACCTCCCCCGAAATCGTCGAATTGAGATCATCCAGGAACACGTCGAGGGCGCGCTTCAATGGGCTGAACCACATGCCGTCGTAGACCAATTCGGTCCAGCGCTGTGAGACTCCCCGGCCAAACCGCGCAAGTTCACGTTCGACGGTGACATTCGCTAGCTCCTCATGTGCTGCGATCAAAGCCATCGCACCCGGGGCCTCATAAACCTCACGGCTCTTGATGCCCACTAATCGGTCTTCAACCATGTCTATTCGCCCAACACCTTGCGCACCGGCCCGCTGATTCAACTCCTGGATCGCCTGCAACATGGATACCGGACGACCGTCGATAGCAACCGGCCCACCATTTTTGAAGGTGATCAGAACTTCATCAGGCTCACGGGCGATCGTTGGATCCGAGGTATACGCGTAAATATCCTCGATGGGCGCGTTCCAGATATCTTCGAGGAACCCGGTCTCAATCGCCCGACCCCAAACATTGGCATCAATCGAATAGGGGTTTTTCTTATTTTGATCTATTGGCAAATTATTTAGTTCAGCAAACTCAATCGCCTTATCGCGAGTCATCGCATAATCACGAACTGGCGCAATGCATGTCATATCAGGTATTAGGTTGGCAATTCCGACCTCAAAACGAACCTGATCATTGCCCTTACCCGTGCATCCGTGCGCCAAAATCGTTGCGCCGTGCTTCTTCGCCGCAGTCGCTAAATGTTTAACGATCACCGGGCGTGAAAGAGCACTGACCAAGGGATAACGATCCATGTACAGCGCATTAGCTTTTAGCGCCGGGAGGCAGTACTCATCTGCGAACTCATCCTTGGCATCTGAAACCTCGGCCTCAACGGCGCCGCAGGCAAGTGCCCGCTTCCGAATCACATCAAGGTCCTCGCCACCTTGGCCAACGTCGACCGCAACCGCAATGACCTCTGCGCCTGTCTCCTTGGCTATCCAGCTAATTGCCACCGAGGTGTCTAGGCCGCCGCTATAGGCGAGTACTACACGCTCCGTCACGATGTTCTCCTTTTTCTGGCGCCACTTACGGCGCTGGTTGGTATTGTCGTGCCTGATCGTTCCGCAAGGCGCAATAACCGCGCACATAAATCAAGTGCAGCTTGGGTGTTTCGCATTACGACTAAAACTGTGTCATCACCGGCAACCGTACCGACTATGTCCGAGGCCCCCGACCTGTCCAAGGTTCCGGCAAGATAGTGCGCGGCGCCCGGAGGAGTGCGCAATACCGCAATATTCTGTGCAGCCTCCGCCCCGATGAGAACCTCGGCCACGATTTTGCTAACCGAGTCGGAATTGGACCCGAATTCAACTCCAGCACCGTTGGTCACGTAACGCACTGACCCCGACGCGTCGTTTTGCTTGACCGCACCTATCGCCTCAAGGTCGCGCGACAAGGTGGTTTGGGTCACACTTATCCCTTCGGCTAGCAGTAACTGGCCGAGTTCATGTTGCGATGCAACCGGCTCGGCCGCCAAAATCGAGGCAATGCGTGCACGCCGTGCGGGCATAGTCTGGGGTTTGGTCTGAGGTACAGTCACGATCTTCACCCGGCCACCTGCCTGGTCGCTAGTTCCCACCTGGTGAGCAGTTCGGCAATATCGGAATCGGTGATCGTCAATGCCGGTGCCATTCGAATTGCATTTGGTGCCACCGAATTCACCAAAATGCCGTGCCCTCGTGCCGCCACTTCTAAATCCGCACCGCAATCGGACGCTAGCACCGCAGCGATAAGTAGCCCACGGCCGCGCACCGAGGTGACCAGCCCACTGCCCCGCGCAACTAACTCGGTCGCTAATACCTCATGCAAGGCGTTTGCCCGGGTCAGAAGGTCACCATCTTCGACTACCCGTAGCACCGCTAACGCGGCCGCACAGGCAATTGGATTGCCCCCGAAAGTAGAGCCATGGGATCCGGGACCAAATAAGGAGGCGGCACCGCCGTATGCGATACAGGCTCCAATCGGGAACCCGCCACCGAGCCCCTTGGCCAACATGACAACATCAGGAGTTATGCCTTCACGCTGAAAGGCGAACCACTCACCCGTGCGGCCAATACCGGTTTGCACCTCATCAATCATCAGCAGTGCCCCATGGCGATCGCAAATCTCCCGGGCCTGCCGGAGGTATCCATCGGGTGGAGCCAAGACACCACCTTCGCCTTGGATTGGCTCAAGCACCACTGCTGCGGGGGCATCGGTCACCGCAGAGGAGAGAGCTTGCGCATCGCCAAAAGGCACCGCTGATACCTCGCCCGGCAACGGGCGGAACGGGTCTTGTTTGGCAGGCTGCGCGGTCCATGAGAGTGCACCCATGGTGCGGCCATGGAAACCGCCATGAGCGACAACGGTGTGAACGCGCCCTGTCAACCTTCCGAGCTTTAACGCTGCCTCATTTGCCTCGGTGCCCGAGTTGCAGAAAAATACGCGCGCATCGGCGGGTGCCTGCAATAGCGCTAAGAGCCGCTCAGCAAGCTCTATGGGGCCATTAGTGGCAAATAGGTTGCTCGTATGGCCGAGGATGGATAGCTGCTTGCTGATGGCCTCAACAACTACTGGGTGCGCATGCCCGACCGCATTGACGGCGATGCCCGCAATCATGTCAATGTAATCCTTGCCGGAGTCATCCCATACCCGCGAACCAGCCCCCCGAGCAATAAGTACCGGTGGAGTGCCGTAATTATTCATCAAAGCGTTTTGCCAACGCCCCTGCCAGTTCATGATGCAACCACCGTCGTGCCCCCACCCGAATTACCAATAACTTCATCGCGAACGGCATGTATTTTGCGGCCATCTATTACCCGCGCAGTCGGCACGCCACCGCGAACCGCTCTCAGGCAGCCTTCCATCTTGGGCACCATTCCAGCCTCCAGCGACGGAAGCAGCGCCTCCAAGTCAGCCGCCGTTATCTTCGAAATAACTTCGTCACTGGTTGGCCAGTTTGCTGACAACCCGGCAACGTCGGTGAGCACCAGCATCATGCTGGCACTTAGTGCTGAAGCAAGAGCAGCTGCCGCGGTATCAGCATTTACGTTATAAACTTGGCCGTCGACCCCGCGAGCCAAAGTCGAAACGACCGGGATGTATCCGTAATCAAGGAGCCTTGTCACCAGTTGCTCGCTCACCTCAATTACGTCGCCGACCAGCCCGATGTCTAGTAACTCTCCAGCGACATCAACTCCACGCCGCTCAGCGGTAAAAAGGCCCGCATCCTCACCAGATAGGCCGACAGCCAGTGGCCCGTGCACATTGATCAAGCCAACGAGTTCGCGCTGAACCTGCCCTACCAAAACCATACGCACCACATTGAGGATCTCAGGTGTGGTCTTTCGCAGGCCGCCGACGAATTCACTATCAATGGCGAGTCTCTTCAACATGGCATTGATTTGTGGGCCACCACCGTGCACGACCACGGGCCGCAAACCAGCCGCGTGTAGTTCAATGATGTCTTGGGCAAATGCCACCTGCAAGGCTTCTTCGGTCATGGCATTGCCGCCGTACTTAATCAATATCGTCATGATGCGTATGCCGAATTCTCGTGGACGTATTCGGCCGTCAAGTCGTTGGTCAGCACAGTGGCAGATTGCGTGCCGGCATGCAAAGTAACCACAATCTCAACAGCCCTGCCGCTCAAATCAACCAAATCACGGTCTGCACCGATGGCACCGCCCTTGCAAATCCACACGCCATTCATGGCGACATCAACCAGATCTGGGTCAAACACCGCCTCCGTGGTGCCAATCGCAGAAAGCACACGGCCCCAATTCGGGTCCTCACCGTGTATTGCACACTTCAATAGATTGCTCCGAGAAATTGCCCGAGCTACCTCAACCGCATCATTGTCAGTAACCGCCTCGTCGACCACGATTGTGATGTCTTTTGAGGCGCCCTCGGCATCAGCAATGATCTGCCTCGATAAATCCCAGCACACCGTGGTTAACGCAGCCGTGAACTCGGCGAGATCTGGAGTTACCCCACTTGCTCCGCTCGCTAAGAGCAGCACGGTGTCATTAGTAGACATGCAGCCATCAGAATCTATGCGATCAAAAGTAACATTCGTCGAAGCCCTAAGCGCCGCATTGGCTTGCTCTGGAGTTAGGACCGCGTCAGTGGTAACAACGACCAGCATGGTTGCCAATGCTGGTGCAATCATGCCAGCACCTTTTGCCATGCCACCGACAGTGAAGCCACCGGCGCTGATTTCGGCCTGCTTGGAAACGGTGTCGGTGGTCATGATCGCGGTCGCAGCCGCACCTCCCCCATCAGTGTCCAGCTCAGTAACAGCCGCTTGGACACCAGCCAGGAGCTTGACCATCGGCAAACGTTCACCGATCAACCCTGTTGAACACACGGCGATATCGCCGGCACCCACTTCGAGTAATTGCGCTACCCGCTCCGCAGTTTCATGAGTATCGGCAAAGCCTGCCGACCCGGTACAAGCGTTTGCTCCACCAGAGTTCAGCACCACCGCACGAAGTTCACCGTCGGCTAACACCTGCTGTGACCAAAGCACCGGCGCCGCTTTGAACCGATTAGCGGTGAAAACTCCCGCCGCAACCGCCAACGGACCATCGTTGACTACTAGTGCCACATCTGGTGCACCGGACTTCTTCAGGCCGGCACGAACCCCGGCGGCCCGAAATCCCTTTGCTGCGGTAACGCTCATGGGATCAACTTCATGGCGCAACCCCATCGCAGGTGAGGCCGAGGGTTTCAGGTAATCCGAGCATGATGTTGGCATTTTGCAAAGCTTGGCCGGCCGCACCCTTGCCTAAATTATCGATGGCGCTCACCACGATTACCCGTCCTGAATGCTCATCAAAAGCAACCTGCAAATGAGCCGCATTTGTGCCAAGAACTGACGCAGTTTGCGGCCACTGGTCGGGTGGCAGCAAGTGCACGAATGGCTCTTTTTCGTAGGCCCAGGCCAAAGACTCCCGAATACCAGCTGACGTGACACCTGCAACAGCCTTGCCGCTGCAGGTAGCCAGGATGCCTCGCGACATCGGTGCCAGCATCGGAGTGAAAGACAGCCTTACAAGTTGGCCAGCCGCAGCTGAGAGCGACTGCTCCATCTCGGGGGTGTGTTGGTGCCCGCCACCAACTTTATAAGCCGACATTGACCCCATGATTTCACTGGCGATGAGGTGGTCGGCTGCTTTACGTCCGGCACCGGAGGTACCCGAAGCCGCCGTGATAACCAGGTCATCGCATTCGATCAGACCATCTACTAACAAAGGAGCGAGTGCCAAAGCAACCGCGGTGGGGAAGCACCCCGGGTTCGCAGTGCGCGAAGCATTTTTAATCTGTTCGCGCACCCCCGGTAACTCTGGCATCCCATAAACCCACGACCCCGCGTACGGAGCGTCGTAGAACTGCTGCCAAGCAGCGCTATCACGCAACCTGAAATCTGCCCCCAGATCAACAACTTTGCAGGTATCGGGAAGTTGCGCCACCAAAGCCGCTGACTCCCCGTGGGGCAGGGCCAGGAAAACTACGTCAGCTACACCAAGTGCTGAGGCCGTGGTGGGTTCAAATACCCGATCGGCCAATGACACCAATTGCGGGTGCACCTGGCCGATTTGCTGCCCGGCTTTACCCCCGGCCGCTACCGGCCCCACCACAAAATCTGGATGCCCAAGGAGTAAGCGTAAAAGTTCGCCTCCGGCATAGCCCGAGGCACCGGCGACCGAGGCGGTAATCATGAGTTTATTATACGCATACGCGCATATTATTCAGTTAGGCGCCCCTGATGACCGCGCCGCAGTCAAGCCCGGCCCGGTTAATAGCCCCCTGGCGGGCCGCAGCGGTCTCGGCCGCCGACAAAGTGCGGTCCGGGGCGCGAAAGCGCAGTGCAAAAGCCAGCGAACAGTGCCCATCGGGCACCTGCGGGCCGCTATAGATATCAAAAAGCCGAATAGATTCGAGGAGATCACCGGCCCCGGCGCGCAAGGCCTTCGTTACCGCAGCAACGGTCACCGAGTCTGCGACAACCACCGCAAGATCTTCTTTGGCTACCGGGTGCGCACTCACCGCGGGAGCGGGCCGCACCGCGGGGGCCGCAGCGATAAGGGCATCAAGGTCAAGTTCTAGCGCACTTGAACGCGTCGGCAGCGACCAAGCTTGGATAACCCGCGGATGCAGTTCACCAGCCACCCCAATCGGTTTTCCGGCACAATTGATCTTGGCGCAGCGACCCGGGTGAAATACCAGATCAACACCTTGTTCAATGGTGATCTCGGACCCGATCACCTCAGCAATCACCTGTGCCATCTGGACAGCATCGCTCCAACCATGGTCCTGACTTGGCCCCCACCAACCTGCAGCCTCACGCTCCCCCGCAAGAACTACGCCCAGGTGCATAGGCTGGCTTGGTAGTAATCCATTTAATGCGGCCCACTCATCTGCGCTCGGCCGCTCTAGGACGCTGGGCCTAGGCACCACACCAACACTTTCACCTTGGAAAACTGAGCCTAATTCAAATAGAGATACGCCACTGCTTCCGCGGGCGATGTTGCGGCGCGCCGTGGAAAGCAGCCCGGGAAGTAGTGAAGCGCGAAGGTATGGCTGCTCGTCAGATAGTGGGTTTGCTAAGCGAACTTTTGATCTACGAAGATCTGCTACCGGAATTTGTAGGTCATCTAGTTCGCTATCGCCTACGAACGGATAGGTGAGCACTTCGACAGCTCCGCGGGCCGCCAGAGTCATCCCTATCCGCCGCTTTAGCCGCTGCGAGTTGGATAAACCATGACCGGCAGCCGCGATTGGCAGCGTTGAAGGCAAATTGTCATAGCCAACTAAGCGAACAACTTCCTCGACTAAATCTGCGGGATCGGTGAGGTCAGCACGCCACGGTGGCGCCTGGACTTCCAGTCGATTGCCATTGCTAAGGACTCCACAACCAACCGCCTCGAGCAGTCTGATAACGGTATCTTCTTCGATTGGCATCCCAGCGACCGCCGCCGGCTCGCTGCCTAGCATCGATATCACGACGGGGTCATAAGGTGCTTCCACCGCGGTCATGCCTACGTAATGCCCGCCGCCGAATTCAATTAGCAAGGCTGCTGCCCGAGCTGAGGCATACGGGGCAAGTGTTCGGTCAACTCCCCGCTCAAAGCGCCGCGACGCCTCGGACGAAAGTTTGTGGCGTCTTCCCATGCGGGCAACGACTCTGGGCGCAAAGTGTGCCGCTTCGATCGCAATATTGGTCGTGTCATCATCAATTTCACTGTCGAGGCCGCCCATCGTCCCGGCTAGCCCAATGATGCCGTCATCGTCCAAAATCACTAAGTCATCTGAGCCAAGTTTTCGGGTGACGTGGTCGAGGGTCTCGAGGGTAGAACCTGGCTCAGCCCAACCTGCGCGCACTGGCCCATTTAACTTATCAAGATCAAATGCATGGAGCGGCTGCCCAAGTTCGAGCATGACGTAGTTAGTGACATCTACCGCGAGTGATACCGGGCGCATACCGCCAGCCGTTAGCCGCCGCGTCATCCACTGTGGTGAAGCCGCTTTGGGGTCGAACCCAACGATAGTTCGTAAAGTGAAAAGGGCGCAGGCCGCGAAATCATCGCTGCCGCATTGCGCGGGAACCGCATCGGGAGCAGGTGCCGGGAGGTCAGCGAAAATTAGCCCTGGATCTTGGAAGGGCACTCCGTATGAAATTGCAAGTTCACGAGCGATACCGCGCAGTGACAAGGCGTATCCGCGGTCAGGGGTCACGGCAATATCGAGGACTTCTTCGCCCACCCCGATGAGTGGCCCGGCATCAGCACCGGCAGTGCCCGCAGGAAGCACCATGATGCCGTCATGCTCTTCACTTAGTGCCAGTTCACGCTCAGAGCAGATCATGCCATCAGAGAGATGCCCATAAGTTTCGCGTGACGCAATTTCGAAACCACCGGGTAGCACAGTTCCGGGGAGGGCGACAACCACTGTGTCGCCTACCGTGAAATTGTGTGCACCACAAATTATGCCCCGGACACCGCCCCCGGCCGCTCCGACATCGACCTGGCACCACCTGATCGGCTTCTTGAATTCGGTTAACTCCTCAATTTCAAGAACCTTGCCGACATAAAGCGCACCGTTAACGCCACCGCCTATTGTCTCGACAGTTTCAACTTCAAGACCAGCATCAATCAATCGCGCGGCCATATCACGACCGGTTTGATCCACGGGGATATCGATCAGTTCGCGCAGCCACGACACCGGAGCTCTCATCAGGACTCCAACCCGAAGGCCAAGGAGAACCGCAAATCGCCTTCGACCATATCGCGCATGTCGGTGACACCATTTCTGAACATCAAAGTGCGCTCAATGCCCATGCCAAATGCAAAGCCTCGATACTTAGCAGGATCAATACCTACGGACTGCAAAACTCGGGGATTGACCATGCCACAGCCACCCCATTCGATCCAGCCCTCACTTCCGCAGGTTCGGCAGGGTTCCTCCGAGTTATCTATCGAGGCGCCGCGGCACACAAAACACTGAACATCAAGCTCTGCACTGGGCTCGGTGAATGGGAAATACGAAGGGCGCAGCCGGGTCACGATGCCTGGCCCGAACATTTCTTGGGCGAAGTGGTCAAGGGTGCCTTTTAGGTCACCCATGGTTAGTCCTTCGTCAACCGCGAGACCTTCAACCTGATGGAATACCGGGGTGTGAGTGGCATCAAGTTCATCGGTGCGATAAACCCGGCCGGGCGCGACCACGTAAATTGGCAACTGCCGATCGAGCATCGCGCGAATTTGAATGGGCGAGGTCTGGGTGCGCAAAACCACACCACTTTCGGGTGAACCCACATAGAAGGTGTCTTGCATGGTGCGCGCCGGATGATCTGGCGGCACATTTAGTGCATCGAAGTTAACCCATTCAGCCTCTGCCTCTGGACCCTCGGCGATGTCGTATCCCATCGCGATGAAAACATCGCAGATTCGCTCCATCACCGTTGTTAGCGGGTGGCGGGCACCCAGCGGAACTCGCATCGCTGGCAAAGTGACATCGATGAACTCCTCCGCGAGTGCGAATTCATCACGGGCTCTTTCGAGTTCAATCTGACGTGAGTCAAGGGCAGCTTTAACCGCTCCCCTGGCCTCACCAACCCGCTTGCCGACCTCCGCCTTTGCTGCCGGCGGCAAAGCCCCGATATCGCGGTTAGCCAAGGCCAATGGGGAGCGATCCCCCGCATGTGCCAAGCGCACCTCTTTAAGTACCGCGAGGTCACCGGCGGCCGAAACCGCCGCGAGGGCTTCAGTGACCATCGTGGCGATGGCCTCAGCGCCCAGCACGGCGACCTGCTTAGGGTCGAATGAGGTATTTGGTCCGGACATCAGGTCGGAAGTATCTCACTCGCCGAGGATCGCCTTGGCCAATTGCTCCACCGTGGCGTCAAGATCTCCAGTTCCGTGCAAAATCAGGTCAGGGTGCTCCGGTACCTCATACACCTGACCGCGCCCGGTCATATTGGGCAGGTTGCCCGCGGCCGCTTTGGCGTAGAGGCCCTTTGGATCGCGTTCGGCGCACACCTCGACCGGGGTGTCGACATAAACCTCCAGGAACTCCCCCTCGGAAAACAGCTCGCGCGCAGCGGCTCGATCCCCACGATAAGGCGACACCAAAGCCACCAACACCACTAATCCGGCATCGCACATCAATTTGCCGACTTCAGCAACCCGACGAACATTCTCGGCGCGATCCTCGGGAGTGAACCCAAGATCCTTATTCAAGCCGGTGCGCACATTGTCACCGTCTAGCACATAGGTGTGAACGCCCATGGCGTGGAGCCGGGCTACCGCAGCGTCGGCGATGGTTGATTTGCCCGACCCGGGTAGCCCGGTGAGCCACACCACCTTGCCCCCGTGGCCCATTAAACGAACTCGAGCCTCGCGATCAACGTCATAGGTGTGCGGGACGATATTGAAGGCGCGACGCATTACGTGGCGCACCAACCCAGCCGCGACGGTGTCGGCGGTGACGCGATCAACAAGCAGGAACCCACCGGTGTCGCGGCAAAGTGCATACGGATCCATCGGGATTGGCTTATCCGTGGCAATCTCAACTCGCCCGACATCATTCATATTAAGTAGCCGGGCAGCATGCTCAAAACCAGATTCAACATCTAGTTGGAATCGCACACTGGTTACGGTCGCTGGCACCGACCTAGACCCCGAAACCAGCAGGTAGGAGCGGCCGTGGGCTAAAGGTTCTTCACCTAGCCAGACGAGGTCGGCGCCAAATCGGTCAGCGGGCTGCACTAAATCCGGACCGCTCGCCGCAAGGAGATCACCTCGAGTTACGTCAACCTCATGATCCAAGGTCAAAGTTACTGCTTGCCCAGCAACCGCCTTAGCCAAATCCTTTTCATAAGTCACAATGCGATCAATAATTGCGGTCCGGCCTGAATCCGCGACGGTGATCTCATCACCCGGCGAGATCTCACCGGCGACGACCGTACCGGCGTAACCCCGGAAATTGCCTTCCGCGCGCACCACAAACTGAACGGGGAACCGGAACGGTGCTGCTGTGGTATCGGCTATTGGAACCCAAGCCGATAAGAACTCCAACAGGTGAGGGCCTTCGTACCAAGGCATAGTGCTTGCCGCCGCTGTAACGTTCTCGCCCGCAAATGCGCTAAGTGGGATCGCGATCACCTGCGGTACGCCCAGTCGCGATGCAGTCGCTTCAACCTCTTCGACTAATTGCTTAAAAATGCCGCGGTCGTAATCAATTAGGTCCATCTTGTTGACGGCGATCACCACCGTTTTGACACCCATCAAGGCGCAGACGGTTAAATGCCGGTGCGTTTGCTTGCGCACCCCACGCGCAGCGTCAACCAGCAGCACGGCGACATCGCCATTTGAGGCAGCTACCGCCATATTGCGGGTGTATTGCTCGTGCCCTGGGGCATCGGCAACCAGTACGCGGCGGCCATTAGGCAAGTTCATATGTCGGTATGCCACATCGATAGTGATGCCCTGCTCGCGTTCGGCTTCTAGGCCATCGGTCAGAAGTGAGAAATCAACTTCACCCACCGGAATGGTCGAACCACCGCGCCGGGTTTGGCGGGCATACTCGAGTTGATCAGCGGGAACGCTGCCGGTTTCGGCAAGTAACCGGCCTATGAGGGTCGATTTACCGTCATCAACCGAACCGCAGGTAACTAGGTGCAGGACCGGGGTTAGCGACGTAGCCATCAGAAGTAGCCCTCCGCCTTCTTGGACTCCATCGAACTGCCACCTTCTCCGTC
>JBAXHK010000005.1:0-14000 GCA_037138935.1 Actinomycetes bacterium | reverse complement strand
ACTGCTCACCGTTAATCGCGTACTCCGAGCCACCATTACGAAATAAGGTGCGCGAGATAGTGACTTCGGTGTATTCAATCGGCAATGCCCCATCGGAGTTGTCAATCGTTAATTGCACCTCGGCGCGACCGAGTGGGGCCCGGCCCGAAGTGCCGGAGAAGATAACGTCCTCCATTTTGCCGCCGCGCAGTGACTTGGCCCCTTGCTCGCCCATGACCCAAGCGAGGGCATCAACAACATTTGACTTGCCCGAGCCGTTCGGGCCCACCACACAGGTCACGCCCTTCTCAAAATGCAGGGTCGTCGAAGAGGCGAAGGATTTAAAGCCCTTCAAAGTCAAGGTCTTAAGGTGCACATTTCTCCGCTGGTCGGGCGCGGGGAAGGCGCTGAGGACGAGGTCATCACACCTTATCTTGAGGGCGCGGTCCCTTACCCTTCCGCTGGCACCGCGGGCAAGAAAAACTTGATCGGCCCATAAATTTCTCCCGGCGAATGAGGCTTCCGCAATGCCCGCAGGGCTCACCTTCTTGGCCATAGGCGCTCAAAGACCGGTCAAAGTAGCCGCTCTCGCCGTTGACATTGACATAGAGCGCATCGAAACTGGTGCCACCCTGAGCTAGTGCTTCGGCCATCACGGCCTTGGCATGCCCTAGTAACTCGCTGATTTTCGTCGGTGTCAGGCTCCCGGTTAACCGGCGACCGTGTAATTTGGCCCGCCACAGGGCTTCATCGGCGTAAATATTGCCAATCCCGGAAACCACCGATTGGTCGAGCAGGGCCCGCTTGATCTCCGTGTTTTTTGCCCGAATCCGGGCCACACCAGCCGCCTCGTCGAAAGCTGGGTCAAGCAGGTCGGGGGAAATATGACTGATGATGTCCGGGAGCCGCCCGCCACCACCATCGGAAACCAGCCGGGCGGACATCACCCCACCGAAGGTGCGCTGGTCCACAAAGCGCAATTGGGGCCCATTATCAGCGAACCGAAAGCGCACTCTGAGGTGTTTTTCATCGGGCACGGCACTAGAGCGCACCAGCAACTGGCCGCTCATGCCCAAATGGGCGACGAGTGCGATATCTCCACCCGAGAGCGGAAGCCATAAATACTTGCCGCGCCGACTGACACACCTGATGCGCTCGCCGAGTAAATCATCAGCCAAGGACCCAATATTGCGTCGCACCGCTCTGGGGTGCAGTACCTCAACCTGGCTAATAACACGGCCGGTTACCTGCTCGGCGAGCCCCCGCCGTACGACTTCAACTTCTGGCAGTTCAGGCATTTCACGGTGCCGGCTTCATCAACTGCTCATACGCAACTTCCGCTGCCTGCTGCTCTGCAAGTTTCTTAGATCGGCCCCAGCCCTCACCGATGACGTCAGCACCTACTCGCACCCGAGCATGGAACTCTTTTTTGTGATCGGGCCCGCTATCGCTGACGAAATACTCCGGAAGCCCGAGGTTTGCGTTCGATGCAGCTTCTTGTAGTGAGGTCTTCCAATCAAGGCCCGCACCAAGGTCAGCTGAGCGTTCAATAAGTGGGTCGAAGCGATGGTGGATGAGCTCCCCGGCTACTTCAATTCCGGCTGACAGGTACGTTGCCCCTATTACGGCTTCCATGGCGTCGGCGAGTATCGAAGACTTATCTCGCCCACCGGTTGTCTCCTCGCCGCGCCCCAATAACAGGTAGTCACCAAGATCGAGCTCCCGCGCGACATCCGCGAGTGCCCGTGAATTGACTACGGCTGCACGTAGTTTAGCCAATTGCCCTTCGGGTAAATCGGGGAAAGTTCTATACAAAGTGTCGGTGACTAAAACACCGAGCACCGAATCTCCGAGAAACTCCAGCCGCTCATTATGCGGCAGCCCGCCATGTTCGTATGAGTATGAGCGGTGCGTAAGTGCTTGGTTCAGGAGGGCTAGGTCGATCGATACCCCAAGGTTGGTGGCCAAGTGGGCCAAGTTTTCGTCGCGGCCTCGCTCACTGCGGTTGCGTGCGTTGCTCATGAGGTTGTTCGCACTTCAGCGCCACTTAACCTGTCAACGAGTTGAACGAGTTCACCAAATGTTTGAACCTCGCAAATATCGGCGTCAGTAATTTTCACTTCAAAGCCAAGGCCCTGGGCTGCCTCAAAAATCGCCCGCGCCAGCATGACCCACACTTGGTCCATTGGGCCAAAGGAGCTGAGCGGGGTATCGGGGCGAACAGCGAATGTTGCCTCATGCTCGAACACGCGCGCCAACGCTCCTGCTACCAGTTGCTCATTCACTTGATTCGCTCCAGCAAGGTGGAAAATGTCCGTTGGGTTAAACCAATTAGATCGGTTTTCGCCGCACGTGCCGCTAATCGAATACAAGCGGCTATCTCATTTGGACGACCGGCGCCATGGCCAATCACGGTGATGCCATTAACTCCGAGCAGCATTCCCGCAGCAAAGTCACCGGTCGCGGTGCCGGCGACCACCGCGCGCGCTGGCTTCGGGTCGCCATAAGCAAGTGCCATCTGCTGGGCCGCCCACCCGACCGCACCTTCAATGCCCTTCAACAAGACATTACCGGTGAATCCGTCGGTGACAACGACTTGCGCTCGCGCCCCAGACGCCACGTCATGGCCTTCAACCGAACCGGCATACCTAACCCCGAGCGCCGGAAGTCGATCCTGCATCAAGATATGCGCCGCCACGCGCAGCGAATCGCCTTTGCCAGTCTCGCTGCCAATATTGAGTAGCCCCACCGCAGGGTCAGTTATCCCTAATGCGGTTGCATAACACCAACCTGCCATCGCAAATTGGGTCAACACATTCGCGGTGGCTTCAGGGGATGCACCCACGTCTACGAGGACAACCGGGCTCAGAGTTGACGGTAGTACTACCGCCAGGGCCGGACGTGACATCCCATCAACTCGACCACATGACAAAACTGCCGCGGCAACGGAAGCACCGCTATGGCCCACCGAAACCCACGCATCAACTTGGCCAGCGCTAACCGCGCCAGCGGCCACCATGACACTTGATTCAGGATGCGCCCGGACATAGGCCAATGGATCGCCATCCATCGGCACCCCGGAGGCAGCACTCACAATGGTCAGCCGCGGCTGCTCGGCGATATCGATAGCACGCGCGGCAAGAAGTTCGATCGCGAGAGTGGGCGGGCCCACGAGGACGAGGTCGATGTCGAGTGCGTCAAGATCCAACGCCGCCACGGCATCGGCCACGACCTCGGGGGCACCGTCGCCGCCCAAGAGATCTAGGGCGACACGGGCCATGATCAGACGTCCAGCACGCGTCGCTTGGCGTAGGTGCCGCAGGTCGGGCACGCGGTGTGAGCCAGGCGCTTTTCCTTGCAGCGGACGCAGGTCACCAAGGTAGGCAGGGTGGCTTTCCACTGCGAACGGCGGTGGCGGGTGTTAGACCGCGAAGTTTTGCGCTTCGGTACTGGCACGGTGTCCTCTTTCTTGGTTAACTTTGGTCTGCGGTTGATTCTGGATCTGCCAAGGCAGAAAGTGCAGCCCACCTTGGATCAAGCTGTTCGTGCAGGTGCCCTGGATTGTCGTCGAGCTTGATCCCGCAGACTGAGCACAGGCCTGCACAATCGCTATGACACACCGGTGCTAGCGGAAATCCCAGCACCACCGCATCTCGCAGCGTGGCTTCCAGATCGATCATGTCATCCTGAAGTTTCGGCAGCGGGTCTTCGTCTTCATCATCGGGTTCTTCGACCACCGCGCCACGAGCATCTGTGGCGGGATAAACGAATAACTCGTTGAACTCAATCACTTCGTCCCAGCTGGTTGGATCTAGACACCGAGCGCACTCGGCGTCAACATGCACATCCGCTGATCCGGAGACCAATACTCCTTCCATAACCGACTCCAGCCGCAGCTCAAGTTCGACCGGTGAGCCAGGAAGGACTCGAGCTAGTGCCACCCCCATGTCGACCGGGCTGGGAACCGTCCGGGTTACCGTGACCATCGACCCGGGCCTGCGAGGCAGGTTCAAAGCCCGGGTGTCAAGTACCAGCGGACTTCGAGGGTCGAGGCCGGTCACTGCACCCCTGTCGGATTAGCACGGTTGGTCATGGCGAAACCACAGCTTTTGGCTGAAGGTTACTCGCAGGAGGATACCGCTTAGGTGCTGCAGACATAAAATCGGACATATCGCCCACGGTTTGGGGCCACTGAATCAGCGTTGGTCGTCGTAAATCTCATCCAGCGCTGCGTGCGAGGGCTCGGGGGCTAAATCCTCATAAACCTGGGCCCGAAGCCGCTCGCGCCCACGATCGACGGTCTGCAAAGTTTTGTTTAGGGCGATTTCGAAAGTGGCCAATTTGGCATCGATGTAGTCATCGGTCTCCATCCGCATCCGGGCCGTTTCTTCAGCCGCCTCCGCGCGCATAGCTTGGGACTCCCCCACCGCCGCCAAATAAACCTCATGTTCGGTGACCATGCGGTCGGCTTCACCCCGAGCTCGCTCAAGTAACCGGTCGGCCTCCCGGCGACCATCTTGGACCACGGCCTCGCGGTCAGCGAGGAGTTCATCAGCGCGCGCCACCGACTCGGGCAGTAACTGCCGAATCTCATCGATGAGATCGAGTACCTGAGCCCGGTTCACCAAGCAAGATGCCGAAAGCGGCATGGCCTTAGCGTCTTCGATCAGGACGGCGAGTTCGTCGAGCCGTTCTTGGACGTCCAAAGCATCTCCTCGTCTTAACCTAATTTCTCAGCCTATTGTGCCCGAAATCTTCGCTCGGAGCTGCTCCAACACGAGGTCAGGCACTAGACCCGTCACATCTCCCCCATATGTGGCGACTTCCTTAACCAAACTGGACGATAAATAGCTATAAAGGGGGTTGGTTGAAATGAATACGGTTTCGACACGGGTCAGCCGGTAGTTCATCTGGGCCATCTGCAATTCATAGTCGAAGTCACTGACGGCACGAAGGCCTTTGACGATCACCGGCGCATCATGGTCACGGCAGTAGTCAACTAGTAACCCGTGGAATGAATCTATTTTCACATTTGGAAGCGGCGCCACCACTTGCTTGAGCATTTCGATGCGCTCTGCAACGGTAAATAAACTCGACTTAGTTTTGTTGATCAGCACCGCGACAATTACCTCGTCAGCCATTTCGGCCGCGCGTTCAAAGACATCTAGGTGCCCATTTGTGCACGGATCAAAGGACCCAGGGCAGACCGCTCGGCGCATTGCCGACTCCTCACTAACTGATTAGAGCATTTTCAGGTGCTTGACCGTACCAAAGAGTCGTGTCGCCGTGCCGGCGTACTTGCAGAACTTCCCATGAAGCCGGTAGCGGAGTTTGCCCATCGCCGGTGGGCCGTTCGACAATTACCAATGCCCCATTGGTCAATAATCGATTTGCCTGCAGCGACATAAGTACCGTGGTGATCGCGGTCGAGTCAACTTCATAGGGCGGATCAACAAAAACCAGCCCGAAGGGCGGTGCCCCAAGGCGTTCAAGAACGGCGCTGACATCACCAATCAGCAATTGCGCCCCTGGCAGTGCCACCGCGTTGATATTGGCCTCGATAACTTCACCGGCAGCTCGTGCCTTTTCGATCAACACAACTCGGTGCGCACCGCGGCTCAAGGCCTCGAGCCCGAGAGCTCCCGTACCCGCATAAAGATCAAGTGCCGAAAGTTCGGTCCAGTTGATCCCTACTTTCAGTAAGTGCGCCGACACTGCCGAGAACAAAGACTCCCGGACCCGATCAGCGGTGGGTCTGGTGTCTTTCTTTGGCACGGCAAGGCGCCGCCCCTTAGCCGCCCCGGCGATGATTCGGGTCATGCTTTCTCCAGGAATTCTGCTTGTTCATCGGCAATAAGTGAACTAATTGCAAGTTTCAAGGCCCCGTGCGAAGTTAGCTCTGCATCACTTTCGACTATTGCATGCGCGGCAGTACGCGCGCGATCGATGATGCCTTCATCGCGCACTACTTCAAGGAGTCGAAGTGAACTGCGCCGACCCGACTGAACCGAGCCAAGAACATCGCCCTCACGGCGCATCTCTAAATCCAATTGCGATAGTTCAAATCCGTCGGTCGTTGAAGCAACGGCGAGCAGTCTTTCGCGCGATGGACTGCCCGCGTCCGCATCGGTTACTAGTAAACACAAACCCGGCAGGTCACCGCGCCCAACCCGACCACGCAACTGATGGAGCTGCGAAATGCCGAAGCGATCCGCATCCAAAATAATCATCGTGGTCGCATCTGGAACATCAACCCCAACTTCGATGACCGTTGTTGCCACCAACACATCTATACCGTCTGAACGGGCAGTATCGGCGAACCTAGTCATCACATCTTCTTTCGCATCACCGCTCATTCGGCCATGCAGCATCTCGACTCGAAGATCTGGCAAATCGAGGGCGAGAGCCTGCGCGACAGCTAAAACCGAAGCGATCGATGTCTCACTTGGATCATCGCCTACCTCATCTTCTCTGCTCTCGACACCGATACCTTCGCCACCGATGCCCTCGTCGCCGATACGCGGACACACCACGAATACCCGGTGATTTTGGGCCGCCTCCTCCTTGACCCGCTCCCACGCTCGTATCAGGTGTCCGGGCTGTTCGCGAGTGGAGATGACATGGGTGGCGATCGGGGTGCGCCCGGCAGGAAGTTCGGCTAGCGTAGAAATATCTAAGTCACCAAAAACGGTCATCGCGACAGTTCGCGGAATTGGTGTCGCGGTCATGACCAGCACATGAGGCCGAGTGCCATCACGGGCCTTGGCTGCAAGTGCTGCGCGTTGCTCCACTCCAAAACGATGTTGCTCATCGACCACAACCAGGGCAAGATCGCGAAACTCAACGGTGTCTTGGATAAGGGCGTGGGTACCGACAACTATCCCAGCGTCACCGGTGATGACATCTAGGAGCTCAACCCGACGCTGCGCGGTGCGCTGTGATCCGGTAAGCAATGCCACCCGGGTGCCATCATCGGCACCACCTAGGCGTCCGCGTTCTGCCAATGGACCGAGCAAGGTTCGAATAGATCGATAATGCTGCGCTGCAAGAACTTCAGTGGGCGCCAAGAGTGCCGCCTGCCCACCAGCATCAACGACCGACAACATGGCTCGCAATGCCACAATAGTTTTACCGCTACCAACATCTCCCTGCAGTAGGCGGTGCATCGGGTGGGTGCCGGCCAAATCCTTTTCAATCTCTGCACCCACCGAGTTTTGCCCAGCGGTGAGCACAAACGGAAGCCGCTTATCGAATGCGGTGAGCATCGGGCCGTCGACCACTGAACGCGAGGTCGCGGTGAAGTGCGCCATTTGCTGTCGCCGCTGGGCAAGAACCACTTGCAGCACGAATGCTTCCTCAAATTTAAGTCGCGCCCGCGCCACTCCAACTTCGGCAAAATCCGCGGGTCGGTGGATCAGGCGAAGTGCCCGCGTTAGGTCCGCTAATTCTTCGGTCACTCGCACCTGTTCAGGTATCGGGTCGGCAACCTCTCCCAAAGTATCAAGCACCATCCGCACCGCGCCAGCAATCTGCCAAGAGGTCAAGGAGCCGGTGGCCGGATAAACCGGAATGAGCGCCCCCGCGAATGCTGCGATCGCCTCAGGATCATCGTCCACTCCCTCGGGAAAGAGCAGAAATTGGGGATGGGAAAGTTGCCGCTTATTGCGGAACGAGGAAACCTGGCCCGAAAATAAACCGCTACGCCCGGCCCGCATCTCGCGTTCGCGCCAAGCCTGATTAAAGAAAGTCACCGAAAGGCGGCCTTTACCATCGGTAACCACCACTTCAACAATTGAGCCGCGGCGCTGTTTCATCGGGCGCACAGTCACCGACTCGATTTCGGCAACTACTGTCACCGATTCACCGTCGGTCAAAGTCGATAAATCTGTTAGTTCACCACGTTGGGCGTAGCGGCGCGGATAGTGACGCAGCAGGTCATTGACCGTGGCCATACCGAAGGATTTGGCGAGCACCTTGGCGGTCTTACCGCCCACCACCCCCTCGAGTGGACGTTCGAGGTCACCGGATGTCATTCGACTCCGATGATCAGCGGCCAGAGCGGTTGCCCACCGTCATAGCTACTTATTTCGACAAGCGGAAACTCATGCTGCACCCATTCGGGGATACCGTCAGTGATTTCACGGCCCGCTTCAAGACCCGAAACTAACGTAACGAGCTCACCACCCACGGCCAACATGCCACGAAGGAGTTCGCGGACTACGGTGACAACATCCTTACCAAGTACCACGATGTCGCCGTCGACCAAACCTAGAACGTCACCAACTTGGCATGGGCCGACCGTGGTCAATGCCTCGCGAACCGCGATGGTCACCGCGCCGTAACGGGTGGCCCCGGCCGCACGTGTCATAGCCACCACATCATCTTCGAAACGAGCGCCATCTTCATGAACCGCGATGGCGGCAAGAGTCTGCACAATTGACCGTGTTGGGATAACCGAAACTCGAATAGCGCCCGCGCGCGCTTGCTCCGCTGCAACTTCAGCCACCGGCCAGGTGTCTTTATCGCTCGGCAGCACAACTACTTCAGCTGCACCGGATGCGGTTATTGCATCGAGTAACTCCTTCGTGGATGGCCGCTGCCCCGGTTGCGCCGGGACGATGGTCACCCCGAGGCCCTCCATTAGCGCCGCGGTGCCTGGGCCATGCGCTACCGCAACTAAACCTCGAGCCATTCGATCCATATTCGCCGAGGCCGTCTCCAGATGGGTGATTCGAATGCGATGCGGGCGCCCAGCGACCATTGCCGCTTCGATCGCAGCACCCGCATCATCAACATGGACGTGCACATTCCATAAACCTTCGCCGCCGACAACCACGAGGCTCTCACCAAGTTCACCGAGCCGCACCCGCATGGGGTCGACGGCTGGGGCAGTTGCATCGAGAAGAAACATGACTTCATAAGCAGGACCGGCGTAGTGGGCGGGCGGCTCGGTCGCAGCCGGGCGCGGAAGCGGCACAAAGCTCACACCTGCTGACCGACGAACTCCGGTAATGACACTAGCCAGTGCATCCAAGATCACGACATACGCGCGGCCACCAGCGTCGACTACACCTGCACGACGCAGCACCTCCAACAGGGACGGGGTTTGCTCGAGGGCCTGCTGGGCGGCGGCCGCCGCCCCAATTACCACGGCACTTACCTCCGCTTCCTGGTTTCGCCCCACCACCGCGATAGCAGCATCCGAAGCCGCGCGCGCAACGGTCAAAATGGTGCCTTCGACTGGTTTGGCTACCGCCGAGTAAGCCATATCGGCTGCCAACCGCAGCATCTGAGCAACGTCTGCGCCAGAAACCGGGCGATCAAGGGCCACCTGGGAGAGCGCCTCGCTCGAACCGCGGAATATCTGGGAGATGATGACCCCTGAGTTTCCCCGCGCCCCCATTAAGGCCCCGTGCGCAAGGGCCTGGGCAATACTCGAACGCGAGTGCCCTGGCACATCAAGGGCTCGGTCAATACCCTGGCAGGCGGCCTCCATGGTCAAGAAGACGTTGGTGCCGGTGTCGCCATCGGGGACCGGGAAAACATTTAGGGCATCGATCTCAGACCTTGCCTCGCCAAGTGCGGTCAAAGCTGCATAAGCCCAGGCTTGAATCCCCCGCGCGTCAAGTGCATCAATTGCCTGTGCCACCGCTGATCTCCCTTCCGCGCCAAACCAACCAACCCAATTTGGGGCTATGCCACCTCGTCGGCTACCCTTGGCTCGCTGCCTGCACGGGCAGCCTACGACCCGAATCGGGCCAAGCTCAGTAAATCGCCGAGCTTGGCAAGCATATGAAGGAGTTCACAGTGGCTGCCAACTGCGACGTCTGCGGCAAGGGCCCGAGCTTCGGGTACAGCGTTTCACACTCACATGTTCGCACCAAGCGCCGCTGGAACCCCAATATCCAGCGGGTCCGCACCCTGGTGGGCAAGACCCCGAAGCGCCAAAATGTCTGCGCTTCTTGCCTTAAGGCCGGCAAGGTCGTGCGCGGCTAAGAACTTTCCCACGAGAAGGCGCGGGTTTATACCCGCGCTTTTTTGTTTGCCCAACAAGCGAAGGCAGCCGACGTTTTACCGGTAATGCTCATGACCACCCGGCTCAGCGCGCCAAACCCCGTCAACGCTCACCCCTGCACCACCGGTGCCCGGTGCCGTTACGACACCGATCGCATAAAACGGTTTAGGTAATTTGGCTTTCGCCGGGAAGGTAGCAAGCAGGGCGTGATCATCGCCACCGGTCAGCATCCACTCGCGTGGGTCAACGTTGTAAGCGGAGGCCGCCGCCTGCAATGGTTCGGCAATCGCCCAAGTTGAGGTGTCGATCTCGATTACCACATCTGAAGCGATAGCAAGGTGTCTCGCGTCTGCCACCAACCCATCACTGACGTCAATCATCGAAGTTGCTTTACCTTTTGCCGCCGCGGGGCCGGCCGAATATGGCGGTTCGGGGAAGCGGTGTGCATCAACGAGAACTTTCGGTGATCTAAATCCACGGGTAAGCACTGCGAGCCCCGCCGCCGCCCAACCTAAACGCCCGGCAATCGCCACTTGATCACCAACTTTGGCCCCGCTGCGCAATACCGGATCGCGTCCCTGTAAATCGCCAATCGCGGTAACCGCCAAAGTGATCATCTCCGCTGCCACCACATCGCCGCCCACAATTACGGCCCCAACCAGCGCAGCTTCTTGGGTCAAGCCCGCGGTACATGCCACCGCCCAGGTGACCGGTAGGTCACCGGGGGCCGCCAATCCCACCACCAGCGCCGTAGGCACCGCGCCCATAGCCGCCACATCGGCCAAACTCGCTGCAGCTGCTTTGCGGCCAACATCAATTGGCGTTGACCAATCACGGCGGAAATGCCGCCCTTCAACCATGAGGTCGGTCGTAATAACCACCCTGCCGTCGGGTGCCGCAACAATTGCGGTGTCATCACCGGGGCCCAATATCACCGCCTTGGCGGCTCCAGCCCCCGCTGTGATGCGCTGGATAAGGCCAAACTCCCCCAAATCAGAAATCGTGCCGTCCGGCGAATCGACCATCAGTACCCCTTTGACGTGGTTTCGGCGCTAGTCTCGCACCATGGTGGTACAGGCCTACATTCTCATCCAGACCGAGGTCGGTAAAGCCGCCACGGTCGTTCAGGCAATTCGTGACATTGACGGAGTTGTGGTTGCCGAAGATGTTACCGGCCCATACGACGTAATTGTGCGCGCCGAAGCGCGCACCATGGATGACCTTGGCCGACTAGTTGTTGCCAGCATTCAGGTGGTACCGGGCATTACTCGCACCCTGACCTGCCCGGTACTTAATCTCTGACTGCAGTTCACTAAATAAATTTAGTTACTAAGGGAGCTCAACCAACACTCGACCAATTGGGCCAGCTTCTTGGGCCTCGTGGGCAGCAACTATTTCGGTCAGTGCGAATACCTGAATTGAAGGCAGCCGCAAAATATCGGCTGCCAAAGCCGCACAAACAACTTCAATGGCGGCGGCAAGTGCCGGTGCCGGCAGGGTGTAGAGCAGCATAAATCGCAGGCAAACACCGGCGGTCATCAATCTGCGAGTTGGAAGCACCGGGTCTTCGCGGTCAACCGCGTAAGTCACTATCGAGGTCCCGGGCGCCGACACTGCCAGATCAAGGTCCAAATTAGTACCAAGATCCAGTTCGATAATGCGCGCAACTTTCGTACTCCACGCCTGCAGCTGCGAGATCGCGTCGGCCTCGCGGTAGTTCACCACATAATCGGCGCCGGCCTGCCGAGCGATCTCAGCCTTGGCCGCACCACTAACCGTTGCCGCAACACGAGCACCTTGCCAGTGGGCCAGTTGCACCGCGCAACTACCCACCGCACCTGCGCCGCCCGCAACGAGTACATCCAGGCCGGCAACCGGGCCATCACCTAATACACAATTAGCCGCGGTGACCGCGGGCACTCCAAGGGTTGCGGCGAGCTCGAAGGAAACTGCATCAGGCAGCGGGATAGCTCGGTCTTGATTGACCACCGTCCACTCTGCAGCCGTCCCCCACTTGCTTTCGTGGGCGGCAAGTAGCACCCAAACCCGTTGGCCAATACGCGTTAGGTCTACGCCGGGCCCTACCGCGTCGATTGTCCCTGCGCCATCCATATGCGGAACCTGAAAACCCTCGATCGGGCGAGTGGTTCGCCCACCGCGGAACTTCACGTCGGTCGGGTTGATGCCAGAAAATGCAACTTTCACCCGAACTTGGCCGGCCCCAACATCTGGACGCTTAACACTACGCACACTAAGCACAGCAGAGGCAACGCCGGTTTTCGCATATACCGCCGCCAGCATCTCATTCGATTTTTGCCCTGACATCCCGGCGCATCCTCTCGGAGATCATGATCTTCGGCCCTTCCAAACTCATCATTGCACGTCGGGAAGAAATGCACTCACCAATACCTAACGAAGCCCGGTGCCGCGGAGCAGCGCATCGCGCACTAAGTGGTCAATCAACGCTGGGTAATCCAGCCCTGATGCCGCCCACATTCTCGGGAACATTGAAATAGGAGTGAAACCTGGCATCGTGTTAATTTCATTGACGACTACCTCACCGGCGCCGGTCACGAAGAAGTCGACTCGGGCCAGCCCCTCGCAGGCTAGGGACTCAAATGCGCGAATTGCCAGTGCTTGAACCTCCGCCTCTAGCCCGGGTGGTAGCTCCGCTGGCACTACCAGCTCAACAGAGTCATCAAGGTATTTGGCTTCGAAGTCATAGAACTCATGCCCGGACCGCACAATGATTTCGGCGCAGCGGCTTGCCTTGGGGGCGCCATCAACAATTACCCCGCACTCAATCTCACGTGCACCAAGAACTGCTGCCTCAACGATCACTTTAGGATCGTGGATACGCGCCGCCTCAATTGCCGCTTCAAGTAACCCGGGGTCGCGAACTTTAGTGATGCCATTAGACGAGCCGGCGCGTGCTGGTTTAACAAACACCACCTCACCAAGACTTCGAGCCCGAAGTAGTGCGGCTTCGCGATCAAGGCGCCACTGTGTATCGGTAACCACCTCATAGGGGGTGACGGCTAATCCAGCCTGCTGAAAAACCGCCTTCATGAAACCTTTATCCATCGCTAGCGCAGACCCGAGAACTCCGGATCCAACATAGGGAACACCGGCCATCTCAAGTAGTCCTTGAATGGTTCCGTCCTCACCCCAGGGACCATGTAGCACCGGGAACACCACATCTACGCGACCAAGGGATTCAGGTACTTCATTCGGCCGGTGGATCGTCAAGCCCGCAGCGGTCGGATCAACGTTGAGCGCGACTTCGGGCGCATTGCGATCAACAGCAGGCAGCACTCCACCTTGAATAGCCAAACGGTCGGCGTCATTTTCTTGCAACACCCAGTGACCTGCCTGGGTGATACCGATTGGGATCACCTCGTAAATCTCAGGATTCAAGGCCCGCAGAATGCCCCCGGCACTGACACAGGAGATGTGATGCTCACCGCTTCGGCCACCGAAGATCACCGCAATGCGAACCCGGTCCACCCTCAGACCGTATCTGCTGGAGTCTAAGTCGATAACCACCGGGTGCATAGCTAATGTTGATGCCATGCCCGTACCTAACGTTCCTGAAGGCACCACCGGCCACGGCCAATCCGTTGAAACCTTTGTGGTGTCAGCCGGGCGGCCAGAGCGCGTCCCCGATGCGCCGCTCAACACCCCGATCGCGCCAGCCTCCAGTTTTATCGCAGGTGGCCCAATGGAGTACGCACGTTACGACTCCCCCACTTCACATGCGCTCGAAGACGTTATCGGTGGACTCGAAGGTGGGCTAGCGACCGTATTCTCCTCCGGAATGGCGGCCGCAAATGCCGCCATGGACCTAGTGCCGATGGGCGCGGTGGTGGTTGCGCCAAGTGCCGCCTACACGGGCGTGGCTGTGCGCCTGCGCGAACTTGAGGAGATTGGCCGGATCCAACTTCGCATTGTTGAAGTTGACGACACCACCGCCGTAGTGGCCGCCTGCAAGGGCGCAGCCATGCTG
>JBAXHK010000004.1:0-14227 GCA_037138935.1 Actinomycetes bacterium | reverse complement strand
GAAGCGCTGCTCGGCATTCCAGTGGGTACGTCCGTGCCGCCAGAAAACTATTCGGCGGGCTTCGCGGCGCTCGCTCAGGATGACTCCCAAGGGTTGGTGCTGCGTGCGCCGTCGTACGCCGCCTCACGCGATGAGTCGCGGGCCGAATGCGGGGCGTTAACCGACGCCGGCAATTCGAGCATCGGGCAGTCCTTCCAAAGGCGTTCGATGGCGTAGTGAATTCTCTCTTCGGCAAGTTGCACGTGCACCACAATGTCACCGTAATCAAGTAGCACCCAGTGGCTCTCGCGCTCGCCCTCGCGGCGGAGTGGCTTGGCTCCCATCTCGCGCAATCGTTCTTCAACACCGTCAACAACACCCTTAACCTGGCGGTCATTAGCGGCCGAAATAAGCACGAACACATCGGTTATGACGACATGGTCACTCACGTCGATTGCCATGATGTCTTCGCCGAGCTTCTCTGAGGCCGCCTCGGCCGCCGCTACCGCGAGAGCCACTGCTTCACTACTTGCTGTCATGACCACTGCTTTCAGGTTGTTTTGGAAGTGCTATTGATAAAGCTTGCGCTTACCGATGAAATTTGCGACCGACTCCGGCACCAGATAGTTGATTGGTTCACCGCGTCCGGCCCGGGCTCGAATATTGGTTGATGAAATCGCCATGGCCGGTATTTCAAGTAGCGTCCAGGAGTCTGCTGGGAGGTCTGGGTGGCGCATCTCATGCCCTGGCCGCGTGACACCGATGATGTGAGCTAGGGCGATGACCTCCTGCGGCCCCCGCCACTCCATGATGTCAGCAAGGGCATCGGCTCCGGTGATGAAGAACCACTCGGTTTCCAAGTTTGGAAAATTCAGTTCGTACTGCGCTCGTAAATCACGCAGCGTGTCGACCGTATAGGTCGGGCCCGCGCGATCAATGTCGACTCGGGTGACATCGAAGCGGTCATCCGTGGAGGTAGCAAGCACCGTCATCAAATAGCGTTCCTCCGGCGTTGCCCCCGGAGCCGGTGACTTGTGCCACGGCTGCCCGGTCGGAGCAAAGAGCACCGTGTCAAGTTTGAAACTGTAGGCAACTTCGGATGCGGCGACAAGGTGGCCATGATGAATTGGGTCGAAAGTTCCGCCCATCACCCCGATGCGGCGGGTGGTCACAAGAATAGGTCTAGCGGTCGACGTTGATCATGGCGGTTACGACGAGCAGCGCTACTAAGACCAAGAAGGCAAAACCGCCGAAAACATAAGGAGATATCATCCCCTGCGTTGCTACTTCTTCAGCCGCAGCCAGACCCATATTGGAACCCTTCATGTCGTTGTAGGAGCACTCTACTGCGCTGCACCAAATCTTGTTAGCCGCGTACGTGACCGTCGCCGGTCACGACATAAGTCGTGGTAGTCAACTCGGTGAGCCCCATGGGGCCGCGCGCATGCAGTTTCTGGGTGGAAATCCCGATCTCAGCTCCGAAACCAAACTCGCCACCATCGGTGAATCGGGTCGAGGCGTTAACCATGACGGCGGCCGAATCCACACCTGCGACAAAACGCTGGGCCGCAGATTGACTATCGGTAACAATCGCCTCGGTATGACCACTTGACCACCGACGAATATGGGCCAGCGCATCATCAATATTGTCAACGATGCCGGCAGCTATATCCAACGAGTAGTATTCAGCGGCCCAGTCGTCATCTGTGACATCGGCGAATTCAAGCCCGGTGCCCGTGGCATGTAGGGCGAAGCGTGAGTCACCATGGATGGTGACCCCGGCCTCCTTCAGTGCAATTAGCGCCCGGGGTAGGAACGCGTCGGCGATCTCGCGGTGAACTAGTACCGTCTCTGCTGCATTGCATACACTCACGCGCTGCGCCTTACTGTTCATCAAAATTGCTATTGCCTTTTCGATATCGGCGTCCTTATCGATATAGACGTGACAGTTACCGACGCCGGTCTCAATAACCGGGACCGTAGAGTTGTCGACCACGCTGCGGATTAGATCAGCGCCGCCACGTGGGATGAGCACGTCTACCAAGCCTCGCGCCGTCATTAAATATTTAACCGACTCGTGGGTAACACCCGGCACCATCTGGATTGCATCAGCGGGTAGTCCAGTCGAAGTCAGCGCATCGCGCATGACAGCGGTCAGAGCTGCATTACTTTCGGCCGCGGATGAGGACCCCCGAAGGAGCGCGGCGTTACCACTCTTTAGGCAAAGCCCGGCGGCATCAACCGTGACATTGGGTCTAGCTTCATAAATCATCCCGACTACGCCGAGCGGCACTCGAATTTGCCGCACCTGCAAGCCATTTGGAAGGGTGTAACCGCGAATGACTTCACCGACTGGATCGGGTAATGCGGCAACTTCACGCAGTGCCTGCGCAATATCTGCGATGCGAGACGGGGTTAGAGTCAGGCGGTCGACAAGGGCCGCGGATGTGCCGGCAGCCTGCGCTCTGGCAACATCACCGGCATTGGCTGCGGTAATCTCACCCGAACGCAGGTCAAGGGCGTCGGCCATAGCGATCAGAGCTTTATCTTTTTGCTCACGAGTCAGTAGCCGCAGCAGGCTGGCTGCATCGCGGGCCGCTCGTGCGGTCGCGAGTACCTGCTCTTTCTCTTCGTTGGTTGTCTCACTCATAGCCACAGCCTAGATGAATCCAAAATGCGTCGCTCAAAATGGGAGTAGTCGCCCAGCAGCTAGGGGTCCGGGCTGCTCATTATGGAATCTCCCCCGTCGGTGGAAGGTGTCTTGGCTAATGACCTCGACTCCCACCGCCTGCCATGACGGCAAGTGTGCTGACTCAAGATGCTCATCCCACAACCTCACTGACATGGTCAAGGCTTGGTCTACGTCAACTGCTTGCTCCCAGTAGCGCACTTCCGCTCTATCGACCGCGAATCGACCCGATAACAAGAATGGGTGTTCGTGGCCTAAACGCTCAAGTGCCGCGCGAATTTCAATTTCACTTACTGGGGCGCCGGCCACTGTCAACGTGACATGCCACAGATGTGCTGAATCAGGCGAGAGCGAGTCGGCGACCACGTAGGCCTCCTAACAAATCCGCCTAGATTGAGATGATCACCAGGTCGTCCCGGTGAACAACTTCGCGTTCATACTCTGGACCTAGATCCCGTGCTAGGTCCTTGGTAGACCTCCCCAGCAACCCGGGAAGTTCACCAGAGTCAAAGTTGACCAGTCCGCGGGCGATCGTGTTGCCACTTTCGTCTAATAAGTCCACCGGATCTCCGGCATCGAACTTGCCGTCGACCCCCGTAATACCCGCCGGAAGCAGAGAAAGTCGCCTTTGGACGACCGCTGCCACCGCACCGGCATCAAGGTGCAACCGTCCGCGGGCGGTCGTGGCGTGCGCCAGCCAGAGCAGCCGGGTTGAGGTGCGCTCCCCGGTGGGGTGAAACAAGGTGCCGCTGGAGGCCGAACTCAAGGCGATATCACTAGCCTCCGCCGCAGCTAGAAGTACCGAGATACCCGCTGAGGTGGCGATCTGGGCGGCTTCCACCTTGGTTGCCATCCCGCCCAGACCCACGCCAGCCGCCCCGACTCCCCCAATGCGTATCGCACTTAAATCTGCAGGAGTGCGCACTTCACTGATCAGCTTGGCTCCGGGCTGGGTTGGTGGCCCGTCATAAAGCCCATCGACATCCGAGAGGAGGATCAGCGCCTCGGCAGTTACCAGGTGGGCAACAAGTGCCGCTAGTCGATCGTTATCGCCAACCCTGATTTCATCGGTTGCAACGGTGTCGTTCTCATTGACAATCGGAATAACACCCATTTCAAGTAGTCGAAATAAGGTGCGCTGGGCATTTCTATAGTGTGATCGGCGGGTCAAATCTTGTGCGGTCAATAGCACCTGACCAACAGTGATGCCGTGTTTGGCGAACTCGCTGCTGTATTGCGCGATCAACATGCCTTGCCCAACACTGGCGGCCGCTTGCTGCGTTGCTAAATCGCGGGGGCGCGTCGTCAATCCAAGTGCGGGAAAGCCGGCTGCAATCGCACCACTTGAGACGAGCACGACTTGGTGACCTGCTGCATGCCGCGCCGCTAACTGTGCGACCAAATCAGTAATACGCTCAGCAGCTAGCCCACCACCGCGTTTGGTGAGCGATGATGAACCAACTTTCACGACGATGCGCCCAGCTGACGCCACCATCTCGCGAGCGTTCACGCACCCTCCACGTCGAGTTGGGCATCCAATCGCACATCGGTACCTCGTGGGCTCTTACTCGAACCCATATCCACATGCAAAGTCGGTTGCCAATCGAATACGACAGCATTGTCGTCGCTACCGATCATCACGGTGCAACCGGCCGCCGCACCCTGCTTAACGAGTTGCTCTTCAACCCCGAGTCGGGCCAGCCGGTCAGATAGGTAGCCGACTGCTTCATCATTGCTGAAGTCGGTTTGACGCACCCAGCGCTCAGGGCGCTCACCGCGCACCCGATAGCCCTCGGCCTCGCGAGTGACAGTGAAGCCGCGGTCATTTACTGACCTAGGAGTAATGACTATTCGCGGAGCCTCATCGGGGATAGCCGCAATGCGAGCCTGCAGCACCTTTTCGGCCATCGCAAACGAAAGTGGGCGCAGACCCTCATGGGTTGCCGCGGAGATCTCAAAAACCAGGTAGCCGCGCTCCTCGAGGATCGGACGCACTAGCTCGGCAAGTACGCGCGCATCGGGAACGTCAATCTTGTTGAGCACCACAATGCGCGGGCGGTCAAGTAGCCCGCCGTAGAGAGCCAGTTCGTGTTCGATGGCGTCTATATCGTCAATTGGGTCACGGCCCGGCTCCATGGTGGCGCAGTCGAGAACATGCACGAGCACACTGCAACGCTCCACATGGCGCAAAAACTCCAGCCCCAGACCTTTGCCCTCACTGGCACCGGGTATCAACCCCGGAACGTCAGCGACGGTATAGACAACTTCACCCGCCGTTACGACTCCGAGATTTGGAATCAAAGTGGTGAACGGGTAGTCGGCAATCTTTGGCCGAGCCGCACTCATGGCGGCAACTAGGCTCGACTTACCGGCACTCGGAAAACCCACCAACGCAACGTCTGCGACAGTCTTAAGTTCTAGGACGATATCTCGATACTCACCGGGTTCACCGAGCAATGCAAAGCCAGGGGCTTTACGACGCGGTGAGGCCAAAGATGCATTACCGAGGCCACCCCGACCGCCTTTGGCGATGATCTGCCGGGTGCCGGCCCCGAGGAGATCAGCGATGACCGAGCCATCGGGTGCCATCACCAGCGTGCCGTTGGGCACCCGCAACACCACGTCGTCGCCTTCACCCCCGTTGCGGTGTGAACCTTGACCCGGGCGACCGTTATCAGCTTTGCGGTGCGGGCCATGATGAAACTCGAGCAGAGTTGTCACACTCGGATCAACAACCAGCACAATGTCGCCGCCCCGACCGCCACTGCCGCCATCTGGCCCACCGAGGGGTTTGAATTTCTCGCGCAGCACCGAGGCGCAGCCGTGTCCACCATCGCCACCTTGTACATGCAAGGTGACTTGGTCAACAAAAGTGGCCACGATTAAAACTCCCTTTTTCTGGAACCTGTGCAATCGCAAAGAGGCGAGCCCAACGGGCCCGCCTCGTCGACATGCGGCGTCGCGCAGCAATGACTGCACAATGCTTGAACGCTTACTGCTGGATTACGCTCCTGCGAGGATATTGACGACGCGGCGGCCACGGGCCACTCCGAATTCGACAGTGCCGGCAGCTAGGGCGAACAACGTGTCATCCTTGCCTCGACCCACGTTTTTACCAGGATGGAAATGAGTGCCGCGCTGACGCACGATGATCTCGCCGGCATTGACATCTTGGCCACCGAAACGCTTCACGCCTAGGCGCTGGGCGTTACTGTCGCGACCGTTGCGGGTGCTCGATGCACCTTTCTTATGCGCCATTAGTTCACTTCCCGGTTTTGATGTCGATGACCTTGACCGCGGTGAGGTCCTGACGATGACCTTGACGGCGACGGTAGCCGGTCTTGTTCTTGTACTTGAGGATGTCAATCTTGGGCCCGCGGTGATGATCGACGATCTCAGCGGTAACAGTTACCGTCGCCAACGTCGCGGCATCGCTGGTGACAGTGCCACCATCAACAACCAAGAGGGCGGGCAGCGTCAGGGACTTGCCTGGCTCACCGGCCTGCCGGTCGAGCACCACAACATCGCCAACCGCGACCTTTTCTTGCCGGCCGCCAGCGCGCACGATCGCGTACACCACAAACTCCTACCTGTAAGTCAATTCCCGGGATCTAGCCCCGCGAGGTGGCAGTCTTTAGGCCGCCCGGGGCTAAGGGTACGGATAGCACCCTCATGTGGTCAAACCGCCTCCTCCGGAAGGGCTATTTCGAGCACCTCCGGGTTGGCCACGAGCTCGGATTCGAGCACGGTTTCAGCGTCGAGGACGATTTCGCCGGCCAGTTCGCCGGCCAGTTCATAGGCCAGTTCATAGGCGCGAGCGGCCACATCGGCTGGATCCACCGCATTCGCCGGCCGCCGGTTCTTGGGCGAGATCTCGTGGTCATGGCCGTGGTCTGCCCCATTGCCGTTGTCGACCGGATGCATTGATATCCGCAGGCCCCGTCCGGCGCAGGCATCACAGGGGGTCGAGAAGGACTCAATAAGCCCTGAGCCGATGCGCTTGCGGGTCATCTGCACGAGGCCGAGCGAGGTGACTTCGGCAACTTGGTGCTTAGTGCGGTCACGGCCCAAGGACTCAACTAACCGGCGCAGCACCAAATCACGATTTGTTTCTAGCACCATGTCGATGAAGTCGATGACGATGATGCCACCTACATCGCGCAGTCGAAGCTGACGGACGATCTCTTCGGCCGCCTCCAAGTTGTTACTCGTGACAGTTTGTTCGAGGTTGCCGCCTTGGCCAATGAACTTGCCGGTGTTTACGTCAACCACCGTCATGGCTTCGGTGCGGTCAATCACCAGTGAACCACCCGATGGCAAGAACACCTTGCGATCGAGTGCCTTCGCCAGTTGCTCATCGACCCGGTACTCGTCGAAGAGATCCTTATTCGAAACCCAATGCTGGAGGCGGTCGACAAGATCCGGCGCGATCCCATTTATATAGGTGGTCACGGCCTCCCATGCGGTATCACCTGAGACAACCAACTTGTTGACATCTTCGTTGAAGATGTCGCGCACGACTTTGATGGCCAGATCAGGCTCCCCATGAAGCAGGGTGGGTGGGGATGCGGTCTTAACCGCCTCGGCAATTGCCTCCGACTGTGCCTTCAGCCGCGTGATGTCCTGCTCAAGAGCCTCCTCGGGTGCGCCTTCAGCAGCGGTGCGAACAATGACACCAGCTTCTTCTGGAATTACGCGCTTAAGAATGTTCTTCAGACGGGACCGTTCGGTATCAGGCAACTTACGGCTGATGCCGGTCATCGAACCGTCGGGCACATAAACCAAATACCGACCCGGTAGCGATATCTGGCTGGTCAGGCGAGCACCCTTTTGGCCAACCGGATCTTTGGTTACCTGCACCAAGATCGTGTCACCTGATTTCAGCGCGAATTCAATGCGCTTGGGCTGTCCATCAAGTCCAGCGGCATCCCAGTTCACTTCACCGGCATAGAGCACAGCGTTGCGCCCGCGGCCAATGTCAACGAACGCTGCTTCCATGCTCGGCAACACATTTTGGACTCGCCCTAAATAAACGTTTCCAACAAGTGAGGAAGAACTTCCGCGCGTGACGTAATGCTCGACTAGCACTCCATCTTCGAGTACAGCGATTTGAGTGCGGTCACCAATCTGCCTAACCGCCATCACCCGATCAACTGATTCACGGCGGGCTAAGAACTCAGCCTCGGTCAAAATCGGTGCGCGGCGGCGCCCGGCCTCACGGCCTTCGCGGCGGCGCATCTTCTTGGCTTCTATCCGCGTTGAGCCACGCATTGAACTAGCTTCATCTTTTTTCGCGCTCGTACGTGGAGTACGCACTTTGACAACGGTGTTGGGCGGATCATCCGGTGATGGTTCTACATCAGATTCACTGCCCCGGCGGCGACGGCGACGGCGGCGCGTTGTTGCCGAATTCTCCGAATCCTCATCGTCATCTAACTCATTACCGGCTTCGCCTTGACTATCAGAAGAATCGGCACTCGCCTCGACCCCTGACTCTGAATCTTCGGCGCGGCGACGGCGCCCACGGCCCCCACGACGGCGACGGCGACGGCGCGCTTCGTCATCGGACTCCCCGGCACCGCCGGCACCAGAGTCGGTGGTTGAACTAACTGGTGCGGCCGGTGCATCTGTGCTCGGTGCATCGGCGCTCGTTGATTTACTAGTTGCTCGCTTGCGCACCGCGGCACGAGGCACCGGGGCGGGCTCAGCCGCCTGGAACAATGGCGCAATAAAGGCCGCACTCGGTGCTTTGCTATTCGGGGCCGGGGTTGCTTCGGTGGCCTCCGCTAACTTCTTGGTAGCTTTCTTGGCCGCCTTCTTCACCGGTTTCTCACCCGAAGATTTCTCCGGCGATGATTTCTCTGGTACCGCTTTCTTCGTAGCTTTCTTAGTAACTTTCTTCGCGGCTTTTTTCGCCGGCTTCTCGGCAACGGTTTCACTAGGTGCCGCCGGTGGTCCGGCCGGTCGGCTAGCTGCACGCCGGCGGAGGGCTGGTGCGGTGATGAGTTCAGTTTTATCGACCATTGGGTCGTACTCCTTTAGGGGTCAAGCACCGGTTTCCCGGTGTTGACGAGTGTCGGGTGAGCGCTCGTTACCGATCGCCCATCAAGTCTTAGCGGCGGCCAGCGGCGCGCGGTCGGGGGTAAATGGATCTCCCACGGTCGCACCGACTGGGTCGAGCGGCCCCTGTGCCAGCCGAGTCACCCTTGGGGGCGCTGGCGGCACGAGGTCCGCAACCTGCCGTAGTGCAGTAAGAACATCGTCGGGTCGTACGGACGGTGTGGCATGCCGTACTACCGCTCGCAGTATTGCACACTCCGGCCCAGGTTCAACCACTAGCAAGACCACCGGCCCCCGGGCGTCGAAGGCCCTAACCCCATTTTTTGTGAGGCGCTCAACCGTCACTTCGCCCTGACCCATTAGTTTTTGGGCCGCAATCTCGACTTCGGCGACCCCAAGCCCGGGGAGCTCAATTCGCCAAATACTGGCTTCGAGGCGCTGGACGAAATCGGGGGTATTGGCCTCAACCACCTCCACGATGTCTAGGCCCGGGGGTAGGGCCTCGTCTAGAGCAGCACGCACCGCAGCCGGGTCGCAGCGCTCGGTGACCCCGATTTCGACATATTCGGCTTCACTCGCCACCCCGGTAGGCGCCGAGTTGGCGTACGAGACTTTTGGATGCGGAGAGAACCCGGCACTAAATGCCATCGGGATTTCAGCCCGACGCAGCGCCCGCTCCAGGGCCCGCTGAAAATCGCGGTGGCTGGAAAATCTCAGACGACCGCGTTTGGCGTATCGCAGCCGCAGGCGCTGCACGGTTGGCGCGACATCGCGAACCGGAGCTTGTCGAGCCATCTCAGTTAGGCAATTGCGCGTTGCGTTCGGCGACCGGTGCGTGATCAGGCACCTTAGGCATTGGCAAATCAGTTACCCCGGTAGGTCCCACCTGAATTTCGGTTTCCATTTGATCGCAAACACCACAGTCAAAGCAAGGGGTCCAGCGGCAATCATCAATCGCTACTTCAGCCAGTGCCGCCTGCCAGTCTTCCCACAACCACTCAGAGTCAAGCCCCGAATCTAAGTGATCCCATGGGAGAACTTCGGTTTTCGTGCGCTCACGGGTGGTGTACCAATTGACGTCGACGACCTGACCCGCAAGAGCCCGCTCAGCCGCACCCATCCAGCGGTCGTAGGAGAAATGCTCGCTCCATCCGTCAAATCTGGCACCGTCTTGCCAGGCCGCGAGAATTACCGCACCCACCCGTCGATCACCGCGTGACAATAAGCCTTCAACAATGCCCGGCTTACCGTCGTGATAGCGAATACCGATTGCCTTTCCATAATTGCGGTCTGCGCGAATAGCATCACGAAGCTTTGCTAAACGCGAGTCTGTCGTCTCGTGATCGAGTTGCGCGGCCCACTGAAATGGCGTATGCGGCTTGGGCACGAAACCACCAATCGATACTGTGCATTTGATATCACGGGAGCCGGTTGCCTCACGCCCGGCTTTGATCACATCGCGTGCTAGTTGGGCTATCTGCAATACATCTTCATCTGTTTCGGTTGGTAACCCGCACATGAAATACAGTTTCACCTGCCGCCAACCCGCCGAATAAGCAGTTGTCACCGTGCGAATTAAATCTTCTTCGGTTACCTGCTTATTGATTACCTTGCGCATCCGCTCACTGCCGCCCTCTGGGGCAAAAGTTAGGCCGCCGCGCCGACCATTGCGCGATAGTTCATTTGCTAATTCAACGTTGAATGCGTCAACACGAGTGCTGGGCAGCGAGAGCGAAGTCTGTGATCCTTCATACCGATCAGCGAGATTTCGTGCGATATCACCGATCTCTGAATGGTCAGCACTCGACAGTGAAAGCAATCCGACTTCCTCGTACCCGGTCTTCTTCAGGCCGTTTTCGACCATTGCTGCAATCCCGGTAATACTGCGTTCGCGTACCGGGCGGGTGATCATCCCCGCCTGACAGAAGCGACACCCGCGTGTGCAACCTCGAAAAATCTCAACACTCATTCGCTCGTGCACGGTCTCAGCCAGCGGAACCAGCGGTTGCTTGGGATACGGCCAACTATCAAGATCCATCAAGGTGTGCTTGCGTACCCGCCATGGCACCTCGGGTGCGGTTGGTGTTACCCGCTGGATCCGCCCATCTTCCAAGTACTCGACCTCGTAAAGGGCCGGGACATAAATAACACCGGTCTTGGCAAGTTCAAAGAGTAAACCTGCGCGCCCCCCTGGGCAGCCCGCCTGCTTCCAGTCACGGGTGATATCGGTAATGAGAAGTACGGCCTCTTCGCCATCACCAAGTACCGCGGCATCGATGAAGTCAGCAATCGGCTCTGGATTAAAGGCCGCGTGGCCGCCCGCGACAACTATCGGGTGCGAGTCATCGCGATCAGCAGCGAGCAGCGGGATATTAGCAAGTGACAAGGCACTGAGCATGTTCGTGTAGCCCAGCTCGGTCGAGAATGACAACCCGAAAATGTCAAAATCTCCGACCGGCCGGTGGCCATCGACCGTGAATTGGGGCACATTGGCCTCGCGCATCAGCGCCTCGAGATCTGGCCAAATCGCATACGTGCGCTCGGCAAGTGCATCATCTCGCTCGTTAATTACTTCGTACAGAATCTGCACGCCTTGATTCGGTGCACCAACCTCATAGGCATCCGGGTACATAAGGACCCAGCGCACCTGAACGTCGTCCCAATCCTTCAAGGTGGCATTTAGCTCACCGCCGACATACTGGATCGGCTTGTTGACCAGGGGTAGTAGCAACTCGAGTTGGTCGAAGATAGAAACCCCTCGTCTAACTAAATCTGACACCGTCATGGACGTAAGGGTACCCGCCGAGCCCCTGTCCTGCTGTGTGCCCTGCTGTGGCCGGTAGCGCCGCAAGCCTTTCGCGCACTTCGTTAAGGCTTTTCTGAGTGGTTAAGGGCACTAAGTTAGTGAGGTTCGAGCTGAGTGTAGGCGCACATTTTCAAGGAGTCCGATGGCGATCCAAGTCGACATCATCGAGGTACCTCCCGCCGATACCAATGGCAATGGGATACCGGTAATTGGCATGATGCCCAATGTCATACCAATGTTCTCGAAAGTCTGGAATGCCAACCAAGCAACGACTCCCGTGGCGATGAGGCGACCATAAAGGTCGTCGGCTTTCTGAGCGACGCGAATGGCTCGCAACAAAATCAAGCAAATAAGAAGAATCAATAATGCCGATCCAGCGAAGCCCAGTTCTTCGCCAACGACGGTGAAAATGAAATCACTCTCATTAACGGGCACGAATTTACCCTGGGTCTGCGGGCCTTCAAAAAGGCCATAACCTGTCCAGCCGCCGCCGCCGACAGCAATACGGGCCTGGGTGGCGTTATAGGTCGCCCCTCCCGGCGCGCCCGTGGGGTTCAGGAATGAAGTCAGTCGCGAAACTTGATATGACTGCAACAGTCCCAATTGCACGGCGAGCAAGATGCCGATGATCGCACCGCCAATCAAACCGATAACCCAGCGCCGCCGCGCACCTGACACCGCGATGATTGAAAGCGCCACCGATCCCAAAACCAGCACGGTTCCGGTGTCGTTTTGCACCAAGATAATTAGGATTGGTAACACCGCGACACCAACTGACATGAGCACATCACGATCGTGCGGCTCGCTTTCGAAATCTCGCTTCTCGGCAAGAATCGCCGCCATCATGATGATGATGGCGATCTTGGCGAACTCTGATGGCTGGATAGTGAACCCGCCGGGTAAATCAATCCATGCTCGCGCACCAGCGATTGAGGTACCTAACCCTGGAATGAAAACAACCAGCAGTAACAACACCGAACCGATGTAAATAATCGGCGTGTACGCCCGCATCCAGCGGTAGTCAAGTCGCGATGCGAAGAACCCCAAGACCATTGCGACCACCACATTTATTAGGTGGCGCTTCAAATATGACTGTGGGTCATTTGCTGACGCCATGTCGGCTCGGCTGGCAGACCAAACCAACACCGAACCGAAAATCGTGATACCAAACGCCGCGACCAGTAACACCCAATCCAGTTCCCGCCAATAGGCGCTCCCGCGCGAACGCTGCGCCGACGGTGGTCGTGAAATTGAGTCGGTCGCAGATAATGAACTCATCAGTTGCCCCCTCCGGTTGCCGAACTCAACCCTGACATCTTGCCTCGCGGTGCGACCGGGGTGCCGTCGGGACGCACCGTTGGCAACTTCTTCAATGGAGCGCCACCGATCAGCACGCTTTCGGCTGGATTAACTGAAGTGCCTTTCACGCCGAAAAGCTCTTCGTAAATCTTGCGCACACTTGGGCCAGATGTCTTGGAGCCGGTGCCACCTTGGGTCACCATGATGACCACCGCATACCTAGGCTTGTTGGCCGGGGCGAAGGACGCGAACCAGGACGTCGAAACCTTATTGCCGGTGACCTGAGCCGAACCGGTCTTGGAAGCAATCGGGATTTGATCCAGCGGGAATCCAGCAAAGGTAGTCCTGCCTGAACCATCGGTCGTTACGCCCCTCAATGCCGAGTTGATGAAGTTAATCGCGGTTCGCGAAACATCAACGCGATCGGTCACCACCGGGGCAATCTCATCAACCACCTGACCATCAGCGCCAATGATCGCCTTCACCATCTGCGGTTTATACAGGGTGCCGCCGTTGGCAATTGCCGAGTAGGCCATAGCCATCTGCAGCGGGGTGACCGCTGTGTCTCCCTGGCCAATTGCCGCGTTCAAGGCATCGCCCTCACGCCACCGGAACCCATCCGCGCAGTTTTCGCGATCCAGTGCGGTGAAGTAATCAGCTTGCTTTGGGTTGGTTTTACGGGTCTCGGGATAACCCGAAATGGCGTTGGCACACCAGGTGTCACGCTTTTGTTCCCAGTTTGCGACTTTGAAGGTGCGACTCGATACCCGACCGGCGGCCTCGCCGGGTAAGTCGATACCTGTTTTCGCATTTAGCCCGAACATCTTTGCCGTTTCAGCAATTGGGTCGGCCGAATTTCTGTTGGCATCATTGCCACCCGCATCGGACCACATTTTGTCTGCGATTCCATAGAAGACTGTGTTACACGAAACCTCAATTGCCCGTTTCAAAGTTATGGGGCCGTAACCCGCGGATTCGAAATTGCGGAAGGTTTGCGTGCCAAGTTTCACCTGATTAGGGCACTCATATTTGCTATATAAACTGAAGCCTTCGCGCGCAGCAGCGGCCGTGCTGATCACCTTATAAGTGGATCCCGGGGCGAATAAACCTTGGATTGCGTTGGATGACAAAGCGTCACTATCCATCAGGTCTTGGTATTGCTTCGCGGTAACGCCGCCGACCCAAATTGCTGGGTCATAAGTTGGGTAACTCGCCATAGCCAAGATGTGCCCGTTGCGCACATCAACAACCACGGCGGCGCCGGAATCCCCCGGATAACCTTGAGCTTGGGCCCGTTGAACTGCTGCCACTAATTGCTGTTCAACGACATTTTGCAGTCGGGCATCGATTGTGGAGACGATGTAATCGCCAGCGATCGCCGGCTTCTCGTCCAA
>JBAXHK010000003.1:0-14823 GCA_037138935.1 Actinomycetes bacterium | reverse complement strand
CAGCGCCCGACGCGAAATTGGTGCGGTAGTTGTCTATGGGGGTCCGAAAGTGTTTGCGGCCGGTGCCGATATCAAGGAAATGGTCGAGATGGATTATCAGGAGATGGCCCTGAAGTCGGGTGAACTCCAGTCCGCGTTCACCGCCATTGCGAATATTCCGGTACCGACAATTGCTGCGGTCACCGGCTACGCCCTCGGTGGCGGCTGCGAGTTAGCGCTTTGCTGTGACCTCCGCATTGCCGGCGATAATGCGAAACTGGGGCAACCTGAAGTTCTCCTCGGAATAATTCCGGGGGCTGGAGGTACCCAGCGACTGTCGCGGCTGATCGGCCCATCGCGTTCCAAGGATCTAATTTTCAGTGGCCGCTTCGTTGGCGCCGAGGAGGCGCTGCGTATTGGTCTAGTCGACCGAGTTGTCGCTCCTGATGATGTTTATACCGAAGCGATGGACTGGGCTGAGAAATTTGCCGGTGGATCAGCCGTGGCACTTGCCGCGGCAAAGCGGGCAATTAACTTTGGGCTCGAAGTCGATCTAAATACCGGCCTAGAGATTGAGCGCGGGGAGTTTGCCGGTCTCTTTGCCACCGATGATCGAATGATCGGCATGACTTCATTTATCGAAAATGGCCCAGGCAAGGCGAAGTTCACCGGTAGGTGACACGTATGGACGATCCTGTTGGCGGTGATCCAATCACTCGTGCCATGTCCGACCCGAAATTGGCGAATGTTCTCTACCACGACTGGGAAGCGTCAACCTATGACGAGAAGTGGAATATTTCCTACGACCAGCGCTGCATCGATTACGCCCGCGGTCGATTTGAGCATGTTGCCGGTGTAGTTAATGAGCCCTACGGCAGGGCCCTTGAGCTCGGTAGTGGCACCGGTTTCTTCCTACTCAACCTCATGCAGGCCAAGGTCGCAAACTCCGGGGTGGTTACTGATATTTCATCGGGCATGGTTGATGTGGCTATTCGAAATGGCCTTCAGCTGGGGCTGGAAGTCACCGGTCAAGTCGCTGACGCTGAGCAACTCCCGTTTTCTGATGGGTCATTTGATTTAGTCGTCGGCCACGCCGTGCTCCATCACCTTCCAGATGTTGAGTTAGCGATGCGCGAAGTCTTGCGGGTACTTAAGCCAGGTGGACGTTTCGTCTTTTGTGGCGAACCCACCAATTACGGCGACTTTGTCGCGCGCCGATTGTCGAGGCTAACTTGGTGGGGGGCATCGCGGGCCACGCAGCTACCTTTCCTGCGCGATCGTTGGGCTCGCGGGTCAGATGAACTTGCAAAGTCTTCAGCTGAAGCCAAATTAGAAGCAGTAGTTGATCTGCATACCTTTGACCCTGACCAACTTGCGCGCCTTTGTCTGCGCGCCGGGGCGGTTGATGTCAAAACGGTCACCGAAGAGTTGACCGCTTCTTGGTTGGGCTGGCCGGTACGAACTTTCGAGGCGGCGGTCAAGCCTGGCGCACTGGGCTGGAATTGGGCCAAGTTCGCCTATCGAAGCTGGCTGGGGTTGTCTTGGGTTGATCAACATATCCTCGAAAAGGTCATCCCTGACGAGCTGTTCTACAACGTTTGCGTGACCGGTACCCGCGCGTAACTGCTTGCTCCAGCAGCGGCCCGGTCATGGGTGGGCGTTATACCTGCTCGTTCCGTCATGGGTGGGCGTTATACCTGCTCGTTCCGTCATTTTTGGGGCATTTTTTGACGGTTCCAGCAGGTTCAAGCCGAACGTAAGGTGTGGTGCGATGGAGTGAGGGCAGTGGATATGCGCCTCTTGAGTACGGCAGCGGGCTCTAGCAAGTCGCTCCAACTCCACCTAATTACCTCGAAGCCCAATTCGCGTAGTCGATCTTCGCGCAACTTCTCCTGATACAGACTGTCTTTGTAGGTGTATTTGAGGCGGCCGTCAGCCTCGCCGATGACCATTTTGTCCTCCCAGCAGAAATCCACCCGCGCGACGAATCGCCCACCGCTATCACTTACCTGAAATTGACAGGTCGGAAGTTCGATATCCCAGTCAAGGAATCTAACCCACGAGAGTGACTCTAGAGCCGATTCGCGAAGCATGTTCAGGTGACGCGAGGCGCGGTGTACGCGACTGCTGCCACGAATATCGGTGCTGGGTAGAGCAGCATCGAGTGCCGCAACGGTGAAAAGTCCGGAGTGAAGTGCCGCATCGCCGCAACAAATTGCGTCGGCGAAGGGATGGATGCGGGCGATATCGAGCCACGTTCGTAATGGGGTTGTCACCGGAGCAGGCAGGTGAGATATTTCCGTCGGAGCTAAGGCGCCGGATCGGTACCGCGTGCCCGTGCGAGTTCCAGTCCATGCCCCAGGTGGAACAAGAAGTTCAACATTTTTGGGTGTGCCAGTCACGAGTGGCAACTGATGCAGTATTGCTGCAGAACCAAAGGCAATGACACTGCCCGAGACTTTCAGCGCCCGGGCAACGGCTAGTTGCACATGCAAATTGCGACGTTGGGCGAATGGATCAAGATCGTCGGCCGGGGGCAAACTCCTCGAATAGGTACCTGATCCAAGTGCCGCCCAGCGCCCTGAACGAACCCGCTGCCGCACTTGGTCAGCGGTCATACCTGAGGCCACGGCCTCGGACATGGTGAAGATTTCGGGCAGTGAAATTGAGTCGTTGGAGTTGTCCAATGTCATGGTGACAGCGTTCAGCATTAATCACTTAGTGCCAAATGACTATCCACAGGCTGATACCTGCTCGTTCCGTCACGGGCGGGCCTTATGCCTGCTCGTTCCGTCATGGGCGGGCCTTATACCTGCTCGTTCCGTCAAAATCCACCACAGAAGTGACGGAAGAAGCAGGTCTAAGGACCTCCGGTGACGGAAGAAGCAGGTTTAGGCCGGGCTTGCTGGCCGTATGCTGCGGGGGTGCGAATCCTTCACCTTTCGTGGGAGTACCCACCGGTGGTGTACGGCGGCTTGGGGCGTCATGTGCACGCCATCGCGCAGACCCAAGCAGCACTCGGCTTTGATGTCACGGTAATTACGCAGGCAACTGAAGGCGCCAGCCCAGATGAGGTGGTAAACGGGGTTCGGGTACTGCGGGTGAGCCCGGATGCGCCGTATGTGCCACTTGATGAAGAGCACCTTCTAGCTTGGGTTGCTGGTTTCAATAGCGCGGTAGCGCGTGCGGGGATCCGACTTATGCGCAGTTGGGTACCCCAGGTTGTGCACGGTCATGACTGGTTGGTGGCCCACGCCGCGGCCGTCATCAAAGAAGCAGCTCGCATCCCGTATGTAACAACGATGCATGCGACAGAGGCTGGGCGCCACCAAGGTTGGTTGCCCGGGGAGCTATCGCGAAGTATCCACAACATCGAGTGGTGGTCGACGTATGAAGCTCGCCGGGTGATTGCTTGCAGTGAACACATGAGGTGGGAGGTGGGGCAACTCTTCAACCCGCCGGTGGATAAGACCGTGGTAATTGCGAATGGCATTGACCCAGACCGCTGGCGAGTAACTGCTCGGCAGCGGCAAATTGCACGAGCGCAGTACCAGACTCCGTTAGTCGTTTTCACCGGGCGCCTGGAGTGGGAGAAGGGTGTCCATACCTTGATTGACGCTATGCCGCGCCTTCGGCGACAGGTTGCAGGTGTACAACTCGTTATAGCGGGACGGGGGAGCGCCGACGCGCAATTGCGTGAACAGGTTAAAGCAAAGCGCCTTGGTAAGAGCGTGAACTTTTTGGGTTGGCTACCTGAGGAGCAATTGCATGCGCTTGTCGCTGCGGCCGATGCGGTGGTGGTGCCGTCCCTGTATGAGCCCTTTGGGATAGTCGCACTCGAAGCAGCATCGGTTGGCACGCCGCTTGTAGTTGCACGAACCGGTGGATTGGCAGAGTTGGTTGAAGATGGTGTCACCGGGCGCACTTTTGCCCCCGGCAACGTCGTTGAGCTAGCCAGCGCCCTCGCACAGGTACTGCTTGATCCACCGCGCGCGGCCGCAGTTGCCCGTGCGGCACGTACCAAAGTGCGAAGTGATTTCGGCTGGCCCGCGATCGCAGCTCAAACGGTCGAGGTCTATCGGGAGGCGATAGCTGATGAGAGCCGCCCGCAAATAATCCCCGTGGCCAAGTTGGCGGGGTTGGTCGGGCCGCCGGATCTGCTTCCCGGGAACCTGCTGACCGGAGCGGTTTCCTAGCGACTCGGTAGTCTTCGTGGCCGTGAGCCCACGAGATCGGCGACAAGCGCGATTCATGACTATGGCATCTGCGCGATGGGTGATCCGAAATCGGGCGTGGTCACGGTGGTATCTGATTCGGTACTGGCGGTTCCTCGTCTTCAAGGTTCGCAATCCGCACATAATTACCACCGGGTTTGTTTTCTTCGGCAAGCATGTTGAGGTAAATGCGCGCAAAGGTTATGGGCGCATGATCTTGGGCCGCTGGGTGCATCTTGGCGATAGCAACCGGGTGCGGTGTCATGAGGGCAGCTTGGTGATTGGCGATAAGTGCGTCTTTGGGCGAGAGAACACCGTAAACGCCTATTTAGATATAGAAATAGGCGCTGGATCAATTATTTCTGATTGGGTTTATATCTGTGACTTCGACCATGTTACGGAAGATATCTACCGGCCCATCAAGGATCAAGGCATCGTTAAATCACCGGTCCGAATCGGCCCTGATGTGTGGATAGGCACCAAGGCGACGGTATTGCGCGGCACCACAATCGGTAACGGCAGCGTGCTGGGGGCCCACAGTTTGGTTCGGGGCGAGGTCCCGCCATTTTCTGTTATGGGTGGGGTGCCGGCCCGCGTGCTTAAGGATCGACGCGAGATTTACGCGCAACAAGAAGTGCGACGCATTGCGCTGCAAGATATTGCTCGCAAGACGAAGCGGGCGGTGGAAGAACTTTCGCCTCAATCTAAGAATTGAATGAAGGTGCGGGCATCTAGGTGGCCAAAAGCGTAATCGCGCTGTTGCTGCTGAATGGCGCAGGCGTGTGCCGCTGTGGTGTTTCCTGATGAAATCAAGCGGATTAGATCTTTGGTAGCGGCAAGATGATCTCCTGAGCGCCGCCGTGCATATTGGGCAGCGGAATCCTTGGTAATCATAAAGGCCCAGTCACTTGCGAGGGTAAGAAGAAGTTCACGGGCCAGTTGATCTGCGGCGACGCTGCGTTCACGAAGATGCACCGGATCGTCGAAGTACTTTCTTAAAGTATCAAGTACCTCCACTTCGAGAGCGCTATTAGTTTGTACTACATCTTGAACGAGGTCACCTTCCCAAACCCGCCAATCCTTACCCGAACCCCATGAGCCATTTGCTAGATCAACGCGCCCGGCCACCTGGCCGAGGTCCATCGCACCTTGCAGGGTGGTGACCGTTACGCCACTTTCAGGCAGTAGGCGAAGTACGTGGGCTAACCACTGGGGGCCCTCATGCCACCAATGGCCGAAGAGTTCAGTGTCGTAGGCGGCGACTACGAGTGGACTTTCGGTCATAGTCGAGCCGAGTTCAAGGAGACGGTTGCGCACTGCGTTTACAAAGTCATGGGCATCGCGTTCAACTGCTTGCATTGCACGTGCGGGCTCGTATGGTACTTTTTCGTCGGCCGGGGTTGAAGCACTTGTTACCCGAGCGGGCCGAAACCCCCACTCATGGTCAAATGCGTGAAAGTCTCGGTACCACTTGCCCCCCGGGTAGCCCTTACGCGGTGACCAAACCCGGTAGGTGACCTCAAGGTCACGGGCAAAGGCGACTACATCACTATCGGCTACCTGCCACGCGGCTCCGGTGGATCGGCCCGCGCTATTCATTGTCGGGCCATCAACTACGAAATGATTAATGCCGGCCTGTGCATAATCAAGTTCAAGCCCCGGTGTGTACGCACACTCTGGCGCCCAGATGCCGGTGGGCCGGTGGCCTCGCCGCAGCAGGCTGTCGTCTTGGCCAATGCGAAGTGCGGCCCGCCTACTTGTGGTTTGGTTAAGGGGCTGGAAATTATGGGTCGCCGGCCCACCAAGGATTTCGATGACGCCACTTTCCGAAAGTTTACGTAAAATTGGTGAGGCTCCACGTTGCCAGCGGGTATCGAAGTCACTTTGTGCGGCGATTGCACTTTGAAACTCGCGAGTTCCTGCCTCGCGGCGCCATGTCTCCCGGGCACCAGCCATTCCTTGGGCTCGCAGTTGCCAATTGGCGTGCCACGTGCGCTGCTCGTTGATGCAATATGGGTCATCAAGTTGCGCCGCGAGAACCGGCGAAACTCCGAGAGTCAACACATCGCTTCGGCCCTCATCCGCGAGTGTTTCGAGGAGACTAATTACCGGTAGATATGAAGTGGCCCAGGCTTGATGCAGCCACTCTTCACCAACGGGCCAAGCGCCATGGTGCGCCAGCCAAGGCAGATGGGCATGTAGCACCAGACAGAAGGTGCCAATCGGTTTAGTCACTGGGTTAACCCATTTGGTTCACTCATTTGATACCGACCGCGATTAGGTCGTGTGCGGCAGTTGCGTCGCCGATGTGGAAGTCATTAGCGGTAATTGTAGTGACGAATTCATGAAGGCTCGATGGCCACGAGTCCGTTGCACCGGCGGTGATCATAGCGGCAACAATAGGTCCGTTGATGTTTTCCCAATCTGTGATTCTGGCACCGTGATGCAGGCCTCGCATGGTTACGTCCTTGAAACCGCAGTCACTTAGCTGCAATTTTACTTGCTCTTCGTCAAACTCCTCGACATGAAATGGATTTAGCGGGGGACTCTTGCGTTCAAGCCCGGGAGAAAAAACTGGTCGGTTCGGCGTTGAAACAACGAGTTTGCCGCTGGAACGTAGAATCCGATGCATTTCACCGACATAGGTAGGTACATCCCAAATATGTTCGATGACTTGTAGGGATACGACTAAGTCGGTACTTTGAGTCGCAATCGGCAGCGCCACCACGTTGGCTCGCAAAAAGCTGCTATGGGGATATTTAGTTGCGCTGTGGGATACCGCGGCCTGATCCAGTTCGATACCAAAGACACTTTGGGCGCCGGCAGCTAGCAGTAACCGGGTGCCAAAGCCTTCGCCACTACCGATGTCACCGCATATTTGTTCTCCTGCGTAGCGCTCAGCAGCCCATCGGTAGACCACTTCATGACGGGCAAACCAATATGACTCCGTGGGCACTCCCGGGATGGTGCGTTCACCGGTTAAATCCATGTAGCGGCCTCACGTTGGCGAATCTGCACTTGCCTACCGTAGGGCCAGAGTCTTATGGGCTACCGAAAGATTTCGGTTTCGACTGCTCGGCCGAGGCCCGCGAAACCCCTGGGAAACCCCGGGAAACCCCGGGAAACCCTGGGAAATTAGCCTGTTTCATGGGTCAAAGGGTGGCCGGGTTGACGAGTGTCAGGGGGCGGGTTTAAGTTGCACCTTATTCGAACAGGTGTTCGAACAAGGTGAGGAGATAGTTATGACGGTACTCATGGAGCATCGGCTACCGAATACCTCGGTCCCCGGTGCCGCCCTTGATTTAGTGATGTCAGCGCGCCGCAGTTTGACCGAGGCGATGCTGGCGCAGGCCCCCAGCGCGCGCTACGCCGCCGCCCACCTTGCTGCCCTCCGAGCGGCAGCGGCGGTCTTGGCAACTCGCAGCCGCCCATCTGGTCGCCGCCGCCAGGTGCGCAGTGTCTGGGTGGTGTTGCCGGAGGTTGCCGCCGAGTTCACCGAATGGTCGATGTTTTTTGCGGCGGGTGCGCGAAAACGAGCAGCGGCCGAAGCCGGGATTGCTTGTGTGTCTGAGCGCGAGGCCGACGACCTCCTTCGCGATGCTGACACTTTTCTAGCCCGGATAGTCGGGTCCTTGGGGTTACCCCATCAACCGATGTTGCTGGCTGAAGTCTTGAGTACGAACTAACCAAGGTGTACCGACTGTTCCCCCAACAGTTGGTTCAGCAACGGTCGAAGCCCAGTTCCCTGTCTCCCGCTGGGCTTCGACCGCTGAATCTTCGGCAAGTCAACTGCTGATAAAAAACTATCTACGCGAAGGTTCGATTACTTATGGCACGTTATGGCGCAGCGGCTTTTGCACACCTGCAGGTGGCTTCGAGCTTTTCGCTGCAATACGGCACGGCAACTCCAGCGGCTTTGGCCCAATACGCGGCTGAACTTGGCCACGACATCGTCGGCTTAACTGATCGCAATGGGGTTTATGGAGCGGTGCGGTGGGTGCAGGCTTGTCAGCGAGTTGGCATTAGTCCGGTTCTCGGGGTTGATCTGGCGGTTGACCTAGCGGTTCAGGCAGCTACTGGCAAAAGTCGAGTAAGTAAGCGGCGTACCCCGGCACATGGTGGTGGCTGGGTTGATGAGCAGCGCCCGCGGGTGGTGTTCCTTGCCCGCGGTGCGGGCGGGTGGGCATCGCTTTGTCGGTTAATTTCTGCAGCCCATTTTAATCGAGGTAATCCATGGTTGCCGTGGGCGGCAATTCAAGCCAACTCGGAGGGTGTCGTTGCGCTGCTTGGCCCTGATTCGCAACTCGGCCGGCATTTCACTAGTCATGGCCATACCGGTGCTCAGGAAATAGTTCGACCTTGGCGTGAAATCTTTGGCTCCGATTTACATATTGCCATCGCTAATCACTACCGCACCGGGCGCCACCCGTATTCGAAAACCACGGCTGCTCGGATGCTGGGTTGGGCGGTGCAGGAGCAGATCGTCCCGATTCTTACCAACGCGGTGCGCTACTTGCGTAGTGAAGACAGCCGCGTCGCCGATGTACTTGACGCCGCTCGCCAGTTGGTGCCCTTGACCTCGCGGCAGATCGAACTTGGTAATGGTTCGGCCGCTTTCAAGAGCACGGCAGCGATGAATGTTATTGCTGAAGATATCGCTACAGCTGCCGGTTGCAGTGGAGGTGAACTCCTTCGTAATACCCGGGCCATTGCTGAGTCATGTGTAATTGATGGTGTTCGCGACCTAGGCCTTGGTGAGGTTTATGTGCCAGAGCGTGAAGTACTGGTCGGTTCTGCTGTCGAGCAGGTGACCGCACAGGCCCAACTGCAGTGGCAGTGCGAACAGCAAATCCCGGAGCGCTATGTGGCGCGTGCTGAGCAGCAGCTCGCGCGAGATCGGCTTGTTGATGAGCTTCGAGTCATTGGGCACTTAGGTTTTGCCGGCTACTTTTTGACGGTTGCTGAAGTTGTCTCAATGATCAAAGGGCGTGGTGTGCGGGTAGCGGCGCGTGGTTCAGGTGCCGGCTGCCTAGTTAATCACCTACTTGGTATTTCTGGTGTTGATCCGATTCGGCACGGGTTGTTGATGGAGCGTTTCTTGTCGCCGCTACGCCGGGTGCTCCCAGATATTGATATCGACGTCGAATCGGCTCGGCGACTTGAGGTTTATGACTGGATCTACGAACGTTTCGGTACTGAGCGAGTCGCCTGCGTATCGATGATGGAGACATATCGGGTCCGGCATGCGGTCCGTGATGTTGGTGCAGCCCTTGGGCTACCGCCACAAGAGATTGATGCATTTGCGAAATCCTTTCCGCACATTAGAGCCCGTGATGCTCGCTCGGCTTTACGTGATTTACCCGAGTTACGTTCATCGGGGTACGGGCGATTAGCGAGAAGTGGTGAGTTGGATGATTTCCTGGGCTTAGTTGAGGCCCTTGACGGGCTGCCACGCAATGTGGCGATGCATCCGTGCGGGGTATTGCTGTCAGATATTTCACTTCTTAATCGAATCCCGGTTGAGCCAAGCGCTGCGGGATATCCAATGAGTCAATTCGACAAAGACGATGTCGAAGAGATGGGCTTACTTAAACTTGATGTACTAGGGGTGCGTATGCAGTCGTCAATTGCGCATGCAATCGACGAAGTCGAGCGCACGACCGGCACCCGTATAGCTCTTGATGCCGAACCACTCGATGATTTACCGACTTTCGACCTTATTAGGTCAACGCGCACTCTTGGATGTTTCCAAATTGAATCACCGGGGCAACGCGAACTAATCGGCAAATTCGCTCCGGAGACATTCGACGACCTCATTATTGATATTTCACTATTTCGACCTGGACCGGTTAAATCCGACATGATTACCCCGTTCTTGCGGGCCCGGCAAGGGTGGTGCCAGGCGCGTTATATCCACCATGACTTGCGCCCGGCATTAGCCGAGACCTACGGGGTAGTTGTCTTCCATGAGCAAGTTCTCCGCGTGCTGTCGGTGATGACTGGTTGCTCACTTGCTGAAGCAGATGAAACCCGGCGCAGCATGAACTCAGCCGAAGGGCTAGATGATACGCGCGCATGGTTTTATCCAGCGGCTTTGAATCGCGGTTATCAATTAACTGTTGTTGAAGAAGTATGGGAGATACTTCGGGCATTTGCGTCTTTTGGTTTTTGTAAAGCCCATGCAGCAGCATTTGCACTGCCTACTTACCAATCGGCATGGCTTAAGACACATCACCCAGCTGCTTTCTATGCGGGTGTCCTGACACATGATCCAGGGATGTATCCGAAACGATTGATCCTTGATGATGCGCGTAACCACGGCGTTGGGGTGCTCGGTCTTGATATCAATTCATCGTTAGATACCTACCGCGTTGAGGCAGACGCTATTAGGGTGTCGTTCGCCGACGTCAAAGGGATTTCTACGAGCGAATGCGTGAGCGTTATTGCTGGTCAGCCTTATTCATCCCTTGCCGACGCCTGGCATCGCTCCGGGATGTCACGTCCAACACTTGAACGCATTGTCGTTTCAGGAGCTTTTGACACTATGTACGGATTTGCACCCGCGGGCGGGTCCAAGCGTCGAAGTCAGTTAACTCGGCGCGATCTCTTACTGCATATTGCCGATCTTGCCCGTAATGAGCAATCGCGAAAAGACTGCACTGCGCAGCTCTCCTTTGATTTAGGTGATGATCCAATATTGGCTGAGCCATCCGGCTTACCGGAGATGACAACTACCGAGTTAGTCCGGGCCGAACTTGATGTGCTCAGCATGGATGTTCGGTGCCACGTTCTTGACTTCCATGCCCCGATGCTCAAATCCCTTGGTATCGTTCGATCCAACAATATTTTGTCGTGCAGATCAGAGCAGGAAGTATTAGTTGCCGGGGTCAAAGTTGCCACTCAGACACCACCGGTGCGATCCGGTCGCCGGGTGATCTTCCTTACCCTTGACGACAGCACCGGGCCGGTTGATGCGACCTTTTTCGAGGATGCGCAAGATGTATATGCGAGCACTGTTTTTAGCTCTTGGCTGGTTTTAGTTCGTGGGCAAGTTCGGCGCACCGGGCCGCGGGGTGTTTCAATTCGGGCTACCGGATGTTGGAGCCTAGGCTTAATCCGAGATAACTGGCTGGCGGGGGGAGCCCGCGCAGTCTTAGAACTTTTAGCAGCCGATCGGCAGGTAGCTCAAGAGCCTGTCCGCCGCCGAGTCCTTGTGCACCCAAGCGGAGTACGGCAGTCTCCTTATGCCGATGTGCGCCCGGCCGGCCCCCACGTTGGTGGAAGATGGTCAGTATGAGCCGTGGTCAGATACGCAGATCGAGCAGACCCGGGCAGCGGGGTCCGCAAAATTATGGCGACGACACCGGATGCACCATCTTGCATATCGACATGGATGCTTTCTTTGCGTTAGTTGAGTTACGCAGTAGACCCGAACTCCATGGCAAGCCGGTCATCGTTGGCGGCGGCAGCAGAGGGGTAGTGCTATCGGCTACCTACGAAGCTCGCGCTTTAGGGGTGCACTCGGCTATGCCCATGTCACGGGCTCGGCGCCTTGCCCCGCAAGCAGTAGTTATTGCCCCTGATCACCGGCAGTACTCAGAAGTCAGTCGAAATGTGATGGCCTTATTCAACTCAATAACACCCCTTGTCGAACCGTTGAGTTTGGATGAAGCATTCCTTGATATTTCTGGCACGATCAGGCGGCTGGGGTCACCAATTACAATCGCTGAACTAATTCGCTCACGGGTGGTCGACGAGCAGGGCATCACTTGTTCTGTTGGGATCGCCACCACGAAATTTGTTGCGAAAATCGCGTCGGCGCGGGCTAAGCCTGATGGGGTATTAGTAGTGCCAGCGGATCAAGTACTTGCGTTCTTACATCCATTGCCGGTGGCGGTCTTGTGGGGTGTCGGTGAGCGCACCGAGGAGCAACTAACGCGGCTGGGGCTTTATACGGTAGGTGATATTGCTAATACCCCGATCGCTACTTTGCAGCGCGCATTGGGTCAAGCCACCGGTCACCACCTACATACTTTGGCGTGGGGGATTGACCCGCGCGCAGTCACCCCACATGAGCCCGAGAAGAGCATTAGTGCCGAAGAAACTTTCAGCGAAGATATCGACGACCCAGAGCTTATTTACGCCAAACTCCTACACCTGGCCGATGAAGTGGGTACCCGGGTTCGCGCTGCCGGATACGTCAGCCGCACCATCGCGATCAAAGTCCGTTTTTCGGATTTCACCACCGTGTCACGTTCGCGCACCCTGACCAGCCCGACCGATGTCACCCAGGAGGTCTATGAAACCGCCCGGGCCCTGTATGACAGCCTCGGGCTGGAGCGGGTCCGGGTCCGCCTGGTGGGGGTGCGGGCGGAAGGGCTGCGGGCCGCCGATGGGGCTGCCCAGCAGTTGGTCTTGGGGGCACCGGACCAAGGCCGGCGTGAGGCGGAGGTGGCGGTAGATGCGCTTCGGGCCAGGTTTGGGGCCGATGCGGTACTCCCGGGCCGCTTGGTTGAGCGGGCCGACCCTGTCGAAAATTCAACCCAATGAGGTGGTTGGGTTTCGCTTTTGGGCAATGCCGCCTATTCTGTGTCTTAGCGGTTAACTTTGGCCCGGATAGTGAAAGGAGCAGCCGTGCCACTTTCTGAGCATGAGCAGCGCCTCCTGGAGCAAATGGAGAAAGCCCTCTACGCCGAGGACCCGAAATTTGCGACCAGCTTGAGGTCTGCCAATAGCCGGACTTCGCGTGGTCGCGCCGCCTTGGGAGTTCTCGGGGTGCTAGTGGGCATGGGCATGGTTTTGGCGGGAGTTGCGACCATGATGATTGCACTCGGCATCATCGGATTTGCGTTGATGCTGGTCAGCGCGTTCATCGCTTATTCGGCATTCAAAGCCCCGGCTACTGTTTCGATAGAAACTGATACGCCAGTAGCTCCGCGTAAAGCGAAATCCTCAAATGGGTTTATGGACCGCATGGAAGACCGCTGGCGCAACCGCGGTGATGGTACTCCCGGTCAATAGTCGGCCTGTCCGTAGTCCATACTTGCCGGCATGACAACTTCTGATTCCGTTCAGCCAGCCGTACTCGGTCGTTTCTTCGAAGATTTTGTGGTGGGTACTACCTACCAGCACCCATTTGGACGCACCATTTCTGAAGCTGACTCAACCTGGTTCACGTTATTGACTTGCAATACAAATCAGAACCATTTCAATTCAGACCTCGCCAAGAGCAACCCAATTACTGGCGGGCGGGTCATCGTTAACTCAGGTTTTACGGTGGCGCTAGTGCTTGGCCTGTCAGTAATTGACATGAGCCAAAATGCAGTGGCTAACCTCGGCTGGACCGACATCAAGTTGACACACCCTGTTTATATCGGCGATACCTTGTACGCGGAGTCTCTCTGCCTAGAGATGCGCGAGAGTGCATCGCGGCCCGAACTTGGCATCATTCGAATGAAGACCCGCGGATTGAATCAAGATGGCGATGAAATTGTTTCGTGGTTCCGGTCGGTAATGGTACCCAAGCGCTCTTCGGGTATTGGCCAGAATTATTTCCCGGCCGCAAAGTCCGGCCCACTTACCGCATAATCTGTTAACTGATGGGGGTGCCGGCGGGCGGGCTGACCGGTGGCGCAACATCACAGGTACGCATTGGTGGGCGGCCGGAGAATCGGTCAGCTATCCAGTCCACGGCCGCGGGCCCGATAGTCGTAGCGGTGTCTTGATGGCTAACATCGCCGATCCACAGCATCTCGATCATTGAACCCGCCTTGCACCACTTTTCTTGAAGCACCGCATTGGGCCATGGAAGAACAACGGTGTCAGCCGTGCTCTGCCCGATGAATACTGGCATTGATGCTGGAAGTGGTGGCGGAGTTTGCTCACGTCCTTTCACCCCCCAATCAGTGTTAGTCGGGTTCACCGCAAAGAACTCTTGGCCGAAATCGATTCGTACAAGACCTTCTATTGCGGCCGCGATGATGCACTCATTTGCCAATCGGGCACCATTGGCCTGGCCTTTGGCGGAGATGTAGCCATCGAGAGGTAAATCTGGATAAACCACGGGCCAGGATTCGACTATCTCTGGACCAATCGCCCACCCAACGGCGGTGTTCCACTGCGCCCCCATGATGAGGGTGAGTTCAGCGGCCGGAGCAGCTGCTGCCACGCCGATCAAATTTAGTTCCGGTGCTAACTTCGGTGCTAGCTGCCCGGACCAAAGCGATGAGTGCCCGCCTTGTGAATGGCCCCAAACCACGTATTCGCTGCCGGCATGCGCTGCGGGGAATTCTCGAATCGCGCGAACCGAGTTCACGACGTCACTCACCTCGGCTTGTGCTACCAGATAGAGATTCGGCCCGGGGGTTCCCATGCCCGCATAATCGGTTGAGACAACCACCCAGCCAAACTGCATCATCTGGTCTAGCCAGTTGGTGGTGTCCTGCAGTGGATTAGTAGATCGAGATGGGGTGCAAGCATCACCTTGGCCCACGGTGCCGTGCGCCCATGCGACCACCTTGCGCCCACCTGCTGGCGCGGGCCCGTCGGGGATGAACATCATGCCGCCAGAAACTGCGGGAGTTCCGTCCGGGCGCTGCGTGGAGTAGAGCATCCGGTAAGCGGTGGCACC
>JBAXHK010000002.1:0-15203 GCA_037138935.1 Actinomycetes bacterium | reverse complement strand
GCAAGCCGAGCTCAACCCCAACTGCGCGTGCACATCGACCGCGGCGCTCGGCTCGAGGGCATCACGGCAAACTGACGTGTCGATCAGGAGTCCTACCTGAGTTGGATCCACTCCAGAGTCAGCCAGCGCTTTTGCCCCGGCCATCGCCGCCGCGTCTGCAAAGGTGACGTCCTCCGGCCACCAGCGGCGTTCAGAGATACCGGCCAGCAGTTCGAGCATTCCGGGCCGAAGGCCAAGCCGCGCATAGGTGTCGAGTAGTTGCGCATCTATCTCTTCTGAGGTGACGACAATGGGGGCATCAGCCACCGCAACGGCCAAAATTGCCGTATCGACATAGCGGAATGTGGCATTGCCAGGCATTTAGATCCTTTCAATATACGACGAGTCAAGCCCCCACAGCCTGCCATGCCCGACACGGTCGAGTGATTCGGGACCGCTCATACGCCCAATAGGCCGTGGTGACGTACGGTGCCTATGTGATTACCCGGCGCTGGCACCTGCGCTTTGCCCTTCTGGTGACTACGGCCACCTGTTTTACCGGAATTGCTGGTGGTTTGAATCCGGCAGCCGCCGCCGACCTCACCAGATACGCCGAGCAACACCTAATCTGGATAAATTGTTCGGGTGAAATGCAATGCGCCAAATTGACGGTGCCCCGCGATTATGCCGATCTGGCCGCCGGCGATATTCAAATTGCACTCTCCCGGCTTCCGCATTCGGGCACAACTTTCCAAGGCTCCATCGTGGTAAACCCGGGCGGGCCCGGTGGTTCCGGCACCGACTTCGCCAGTTCAGTCGCCGCCATCGTCGCTCCTGAGGTGTCACAGCAATTTGACATCGTTGGTTTTGATCCGCGCGGTGTGGCGGCCTCCGCTCCGGTTACCTGCATGACCGGATCGCAGACCACCCGCTGGCTGCTGGCGGACCCAACTCCCGATACGCGTAGCGAGCAAGTCATTTTGATGCGACTTGCTCGCGAGATAAACGCCGGGTGCTTGCAATACTCCCCACGAATCGCGCCGTTCATTTCAACAGCAAACACGGTTAACGACCTAGACATCATGCGATCAGCACTCGGCGAGCAAAAACTTAATCTCCTTGGTTTCTCCTACGGCACCTCACTCGGGGCGCTATATGCCCAGAAGTTCCCGAGCCAGGTTGGCCGCATGGTGCTCGATGGCGCGGTGGACCCAAGTTTAAACGGAATGGAGATCTCGAAGGGCCAATCCGGCGGCTTTCAAGGCGCCCTTGTCCGATTCGCCAAGGATTGCGCCAACCGAAGCAACTGCCCCTATTCCGGTGATGTGAATGATGTGCTCAGCGGCATCAACCAACTCCTCGCGAGCCTTGAGGATCACCGGCTCCCGACCAGTGGCTTTGAGCCCTTGAATCAAGCCCAAGCGGTAACCGCACTCTTTTGGAGTATGTACTCCCAAGACTTCTGGGGAATTTTGCGGTCGGCGCTCCACGAGGCCGAGCGCGGTCAAGGTGGAGACCTTCAGTGGTTGTCCAACCAGGCCACGGATCGAATTGGCAAGAATCGTTACGGAAGTAATCAGAGTTCGGCCTTCTATGCGATTTCCTGTCTGGACGCACCCGCGACTCCGGGCAGAGCCGGACTTGCTGCTGCAGCAAAGGCGTGGGCTAAAAATGCCGCGGTGCCTGAATTGGCACGAGCGATGTCTTGGGGTAATGCGCCCTGTAGTTTTTGGTTTGATCACGTAGGGGGTAACCCGGAGGCTGCTACCTCGACAACCACCGCACCCATAGTGGTAGTCGGAACCAGATTTGATCCGGCCACGCCATACTCGTGGGCGATAGCACTACATGAGCAATTGCCGACGAGTTCGCTAATTACTTATGAGGGCGACGGGCACACCGCGTACGGTGTGGGTTCTGTATGCGTCGACCACGCGATCGACGAATTCCTGCTGACCGGTATTCCCCCTGCCAGCGGGACAACCTGCAACTAGCCTTAACTAGCTGTCTGGATCTTTTGGCTCATCACCTTCAGCAAGGCTCTGCAGAAATTCTTCAACCTGAGCGGCAATTTCATCACCGGTGGGCACCCCACCCTCCGGGGTCAAATCTGATATTCCCCCCGTGGCGCCTTGCTCCATAGCATTTAATTGGTCGTACTGCTGCTCCAACGCAGCGACCACCATTGCGAACTCGTCATTGCCTACTAGTTGCTCCGCTACTTCGGTTTCAGCTCGATCTGCAGCCGGCTGCAGATCTGAGGTTGGCACGACCAGGCCGGTAAGCGCCGCTACTCCGTTAATAAGGGTTTGAGCTGCGCGCGGAAATTCAAATTGCACTAAGTAGTGAGGTACTTGAGCGGTGATACCCATAGATGGGATCCCGTGCTCCCCTAGATACAACTCGAGCATTGCGCCCAGATGCCCTGGTACCTCGATCTCACCGAGCACCGAGGTGTAAGGGCTAAGTAGCGTGGGCTCATTGCCGTGCACTGTCACGGCAAGGGGCCGGGTATGTGGAATAGGCCAAGGGATCGCCGATAGACCCACCGCAATTCGCACCTCAAAGCGACGAACCAAACCTTCAACCGCAGCCATGAACCGCTGCCACTGATAATCGGGCTCCGGGCCAACTAGCAAAAGGAATGACTCACCATTCGCATCGGTGACTTCATGCAAAGTCACCTGCGGCATGTCAACAGAAGCGAAATGATCGACAACATAAGTCATGCGTGGGCGTCGAGCGCGGTAATCGAGAATCTCATCAATATCGAATGACGCTATCAACGTGTGCTCGCAAGTTTCCAAAATATGTGCGGCGGCTAGGCGCACCCCGCCACCGGCGTCAACGAATCCGGAGAAGGCGTAGACCAGCACCGGACGTTTAACCAAGGAAGGCTCTTGGTGAATCGTGTATAACGACTCAGGTGACCGCACGACTTACCTCCTAGGTACCAGTTGCTCCGCAGTAAATTTCGTTCGCATTAATATTGTCCATCAACTAAACGCAAGCGCCAAAACCACAGAGCCAAAGTTCGCTCAGAGCGCACGCGGGCTCATCGGTTAGCCACTTGACTCTTGCCCCTTGGCCGCCTTGGCAGCCGCCTTCTTAGCGGCCGTCTTTTTCGCTACCTTATTCTCAGGCGCTCCCGCGTCGTCGGCAGTATCGGCGATACCGGCTGCGGCGCCATCAGCCACCGACGCGACCGATTTAGGCCAAGTGTCAGTAACGTCAGCTAGCGCGGGGGTGCTGCCACGCCGTTTCCAAAGAACTACGCCAGCGGCAGTACCAGCTGCCGCCGCGAGCAATAGGAGCACTTTCTTCATACTGGTGTCCTCTCACGATTAGTTGGAACAAGGAGACGCTAACACCTTTAGGTGATGGCGCGCTTGGCTACTTTGACTATCCCGGAGGTCGAATTACCGGCCTTCAGGAAACCAACGAACTTTTCGGTCACCTCAGAACTCGCCAAGAAGGCATCGCGCCGTTCTGGGGTCAAGCCCATCGCGTATTCGCACACCCTGGCCCAGGCCATCCCCACCGCTTTGGTCAGCGCGCCGGCAACGGTCGCCGAAATTGCCGATCCGGCGATAGCACCACCCGGCACGAATTTCAACAAACTCGTCACCGCGTACCGGCCCGCCATGGTTGCCCCGCCGGTCAACACCACGGATCCGGCAATGGCCAACGCGCGAGTTTTACTCGGTGGTAATCCATAGGCCGCGGTGATGCGCGCGATCATGGTCACCTGGTTTGGCACCAGGAGTGCAGCATCGGCGAACGGGATTGGCGTGGCTCCTATCCCAGCCGCCAAGGCAACCGCTTGGTTAATGATGCCAGCGACGGCTTTTTTTTTACGTCCGAGATCAAGTACCTGTGCGGCGGTCAGCGCACGTTCGGCCGCAACAGGAACGACACCATAAGTGTCGTCTAACAATTTTTGTAATCCAAAGACCGGCGACGATGTGAATGCATCAACCAAGGCGTTGGTGATGACCACTCGACCATCGGGCGCCAAAGGCAATCCCAGGCTTTCGATATAAGTCGCAAATTCAAGTGCCTCTGGATGCACCTGACCATCACGGGTCGGCACCTGGGTCATTACGACGATTACTGGTAGCCCAAGATCATGCAAGGCCCGAACGAATCCTTCCTGCGCCTGCTCGAAGCGGCGATCAGACCACCGCACTAAGTACCAGATTGCATGAATCCGCTCATCAATCGCGCGCTGCCCATGATCGCTTACCAATTTGCGAAGGCCCTCAAGAATGGCGTTTCCCGAAGTTCCGGTCTCAAACCCTTCGGAGTCATAAAGGCCTAGGAAGCCATCAGGGTGCCGGTAGTAGATCAAACCCTTGGTTACCGATTGGCCAACCCCGGTGCGCGCCACATCGCGGCCGAAAATCGCATTGACCAAGGTGGATTTCCCCACTCCGGTCTTGCCGAAAACTGCGAGGTTGAACGTACCAAGGGCCGCGAATGCCTCGGCTAATTTCTGCTCAAACATGGTCTCAACCTGTGCCTGATCCAGATCAGGCACTTTCGCACTCGAATCATTGGCCACCACCTCACCGTACCCGGGCGGCCCTGCTACCGCCTCGGGACGCCCGGGTTAACGTTGCCTAATGGCGATTGGCAGAGGTGGGCGCGCACTTTTGTCACTGACCATCCTCTTCACAGTGTTCGCCGTGGCAATAGGCGGTGGCTGGTGGCTACTTAATACCGCCAAGCAGCGCGGATTCATCGGACCGGTCCCGGTGCCTGCGAACTACCGCGAGTTACTCCTTGATGCCGCGGCCCGTTGCCCAGCCATCCCGGTGGCCGTCTTCGCGGCCCAGATGGAGGCTGAAAGCGGCTGGGACCCGGACGCTTCTAGTAGCGCCGGTGCTCGCGGGATCGCCCAATTCATGCCGGAGGTGTGGAAGGCATACGGGATAGACGCCAATCAAGACGGTAAAACAAGTGTGTGGGACCCAGCCGATGCACTTGCTTCTGCAGCAGAACTTAATTGCCGCAACCGGAGGCTGGTTAAAGATGTTTCGGGTGACCGGCTCGAAAACACGCTAGCCGCATATAACGCTGGCTATGGCGCAGTTACGAAATATGACGGAGTGCCACCCTTTCCCGAAACTATTAATTACGTGAAACTAATTTTAGATAACTCTAAAATCATTACCTGGTAGCTAATCGGTTGTCAATGCGGTGGGCGTCCGACTAAAGCGCGGCGCCGGTGCTGGTTGCACCTGACCGTTGACCGTTAGGAAAGTTCGGCGATTTGCCAGTTGCGGATGCAGCGGGGCTTCATCCATGCTTAATACCGGGGCTACGCAGGCATCCGTCGCAGCGAATGCTTCCGACCATGCATCTTGGGTTCGGGTTGCGATTACTCCGGCAATCGCGGTCCGCAACTCGGCCCAGTGCGCGGGGTCATATTGAATTTCAAGCCACTTATTGTCAAGGGCACAAATACTTACGAATTCGGCAAAGAAGGCCGCCTCAAGGCAGGCAACCGCGAGCCACTTGCTATCCGCGGTTGGGTAGACGTCATAAAACGGAGCGCCCGTGTCAAGGATATTCACTCCGGCTTCAGGTGACCACAGCCCCTGCGCAGTTAGTGTTCGCATCATGCTGGTCAGCAGCGCACTGCCATCAACCATCGCCGCATCGATCACTTGACCCAGACCTGAGCGCTGCGACTCCCAAAGCGCCGCTAACACGCCAACAAGTAGCAACATCGCGCCGCCACCGTAGTCGGCAAGCAAGTTCTGGGGCGGAGTCGGTGGTTGCCCGCGCCTGCCGAGATGCGCCAAAAGGCCAGCGACCGCGATGAAGTCAAGGTCATGTCCGGCTCGGAGCGCATAAGGCCCATCTTGACCCCAGCCGGTTATGCGACCAAACACCAGTTTTGGGTTACGACCCAAGGTGGCCTGTGGACCTAACCCCAAACGCTCCATCACCCCAGGCCGGTATCCCTCGATCAATAAATCGGCGGCATCAATTAGGTCGCGTGCGGTGGCTAGGTCAACTGGCTCCCGCAAGTTCAAGTGCATTGAGCTTCGACCGCGGCGAGTGATGTCGAACTCCGGACCCGGGAAGGCAAGTCGTTGCACCGGTGACTCAATGCGCACCCCGGTCGCACCTAGATCAGCAAGCATCATTGCCGCAAATGGTGCCGGCCCGATGCCGGCCATCTCAACAAACTTCAAGCCAGAAAGTGGACCCGCTGTCATTGGCCCTCCGATAGTAAATTACGAGCCCGGGCGAGCCCCTTCGGCTATTGCGGCAACCACCGCGTTAGTACCGACGGAAAATAGCGCAACGAGCCCGGCCATATCTTGCCAGCCCGTTTTGGACCTACTGGATCAGGGCAATCGACTGCAGATTCTCTAGCGCCAAGCGACCATCGCCCGTCCATAAGCGCCTGGTCTCACTGGTGAACCCGGCATCGGCCCCCAGCAGGAACGACTCAAAAATGAGGGGCTGCTCGGCTGGCAATAACTCTGGGTTCATCAATAGGTGGGCAGCAAAATTAACAGTTGCCATCGGCCGCATCTCAGTCATTGGCACCAGCACCGTGGGCCACCAAGCGTCGACCACCGCAAATACTTGCTCCGCCGACCAACTGCGTTGGTGCGGAAACCGCACCCAGCCAAGGGCCCTAGCCGGACCGCCGCCCATCGGCACTCCCTCAATGAGACGTTGTTCAATGTGGCGTGAAAAGGGCGGAGCGAAATCAGGAAGCACAAGCACGGGAACCTGCGACCAATCAGGAACTTTCGGAGCGCTGATCGTGGACCAGGTCGCGTACGGTGGCGGGTCAACTAATTGACGCGCCACCCCGGTAATCGCTATTACCCGGGCGCACAACTCGCCAGATTCATCGGCCACCGACGCCGACCAAGTTGACATCGCGGAGCCACGGCGGATCAGACGCGTGGTAATTGTTTGTGAACCAACGAGAACTGGCGCGTAGATCTGGCAGCTGATTGAGCGAATTAGACGTTCAGCATCACCCTGAGCCAAGACCACCGAACGAACCATGGCCCCAATCGGCAAGCCGCCCCATGCTCCACGCCCCTGTTGCCAACCATCTGGCACCACCCATTCGAATACGCCATCGCCTATTTCGGAAATGGCTGTAGCTTGATCGAAATCTGCAGACACTTATGCCCTACTCACCGGTCGCGACCTATTGCATCCATGACACTTCAAGGGTACTTCCTTTATCGGCACCGAGTGGAATCACCGTAATTCGTTCCATGATGCTCTTCTTCATTTCGCTCACGTGACTTATCACGCCTACGGTGCGCCCATCGGCTCGTAATTTTAGGAGTTCAGTCATCACATCATCTAGCCGCTCTTGGTCTAAGGCTCCAAACCCTTCGTCCACGAAGAGCACGCCGATATCAACACCGCCAGCGTGCGATCTAACGGTGTCGGCAAGGCCGAGTGCAAGCGCAAGAGACGCGCAGAAAGTTTCGCCTCCCGACAGGGTCTCGGTTCTCCTATTTGTTTCTGAAACCAGATCAGCGATCTCTAAACCAAGACCCAATGAGCGTTCGCGGCCGGTGGCCTGTTCGGTGTCAACAAGTGCGAACCGGCCCGCCAACATGCCGCTCAGTCGAATATTCGCGGCGGCGATCACCTCGTCAAACATCTGCTGAACCACATATGCCTTGAGGGGTTGCATCAGTGAATTCGCTCCCCGCCCATTGAGCACGTCAGCAATACGAATGATCGGACCGATCCGTTCGGCCAGTTCATCTACTTCAAGTGCGGCAACTGCAACCTCCGCTCCCAGTGAGTCAACAGCATTAGCCAAATCAAGTAAATTTGCGTGCACCCCAAGTAGCAGCTGTTCATCGGCCACTAACGCCGCTAATTTACTCTGCGCGGTGGCTAGTACTTCAGCGTCAACCTTGACCCCTGACGATGCCAGGGCATCCATAGCGCTCGTGCGCATCTCAGCAGCCTGAGTGGCAGCAACGCTGGTGCTGCGCACCTTTTCGATGGCCGCTCGCGCCGACTTGAGTAAGTCAATTCGCCCATTGATGTCGGCGCCAGAACCCAGCGCCGTGGCGATCTCGGCAATACCACGATGATATGCGTCCTCTTGCTCCTTTATCACGGTGCGCAGTTCGGCGGCCCGAACTATTTTCTCGTTTAGCTGACTATTTACCTCAGCTAATCGTTGCTGTAATTCACCCAGTTCAAGATCAACGTCCGCCGCAGAAAACTCCCCGGCAACCGGTGTTTGTATTTCGTCCACTACCCCATCTGCCATTACTGTTTCAACGAGTGAGATCTGGCGCTCGACCTGAATGCGAGCCTGGCTTTGAATATCCAAATGCGATTTCGCGTCAGCTAGGGCACGTTCAGACACCGGCGCCACCACCGATTGAGTTGGAACTGGATGCTCGAGTGAACCGCAAACCGGACACGGCGCACCCGCCACCAGTCGGTCACCCAATTCGCCCGCAATCCCGGCTAGGCGCTGCCCAAACAAGGTGCTCTGGAACTCGTCGGCACGAGTGAGCTCGGCTTCAACGCGTTGGCGTTCCCCATTTAGCTGCACTGCGATGGCCTGCAACTTTGCCGGGATGATCACCGCTCGTTCTACCGTTAACTGCTCGGCGGCGCCTTGTAATGCGGCAAGGGCGACCGCGGACTCATCGGCCCTTACTCTCAGTTCAGGTAACTGTGCCGCCCGCTTATCCAGATCTGCCAGCGCACCAATCTCCTCGTCTAAATTCTGGATGGCTAAATCTGGATCAGTCTTAGCAATCTCGGTATCAACCACCGTCTGGTGCGCACCCAAACTGTCGACAGCTTGCGCATGGGCGGCGATGTCGAGGTCAAAATTGGTGGCAGCTGCAATCGCAGCCGACTCCAGGCCGTTTGCTTTTTTAAAATTCTCGACAACTTCGTCTTGCTGCATCTTTTGGGTTTGCACATCAGTTACCCGGACTTTCGCGGCTAATTCGGCCGCCCGCTGATCCGCCTTGATCCTTTCGAGAGTTGCAGTTACCGATGAACTTGACTCGCCATTTAGGGATTCAATGTCGGAAATTTCCTTCGCGTATCCCAGGTGAGATGTGGACTTACCGGTAAACCGCCCAATCAATTTCTGCGAAGCATCACGCATCTTGCCCTGGGCAATTTGTCGGTCGCGTTCAGCCGCCCTGCGTAGTTCGTCAAATTGCTCTTGAATCTGTGAGTATAGGCTGGTAGCGAAGATCTTTTCCAGAATTAATTGCCGGTCGGTGCTCTTTGCTTTCAGGAATGTTGCGAACTCCCCTTGCGGCAATACCACCGTCTGCTGGAACTGATGCTTATCCAACCCAATCACGCGACTTATCTCAAGATCTGCTTCACGATGTCGAGCCGAGATTGACTCCCAAGAGTGCTCACCGGTCGCACGCCAGATTCCGGTGGTCGCAGGCACGGTTGTCACGCCTTCGCCCCGGATTTTCGAACGCTCAAACTCCGGGGTGCGTCGAACTTTGTAGCTGCCAGCGGCGGTGCTGAACTCTACTTCGGCATATGACTCGCTCTTTGAGTCGGCGAACGCCGAGCGCAGCCGCTGTTTATCTGAAGTTGAACCTGAAACATCCGCATAGAGTGCGAAAACAAGGGCATCTAAAATCGTCGACTTGCCGGCGCCGGTAGGGCCATCGATGATGAATAGCGCACTCCCTCCTAGGGCATCGAAGTCAATGATGTGCTCGCCCGGATACGGCCCAAGGGCGCCAAAGCTCAGTTTGTGAATTCGCATCAGGTAACCCGGTCGCGTACTAGTTCATATATCTCACGCAGTAATTTAGCCTCGTCCGTTGCTGGCGGGGCACCTGTCACTTTCGAGTAGAAGTCTCCTATTAGTTCCAGCGGCTCCTTGCCGCGAGCATCGCCGCGCTCAGTAACAGCGGATTCATCCCGCCCTTCGGGTTCATAGAGCTTGCGCAAGGCATACGGGAATACGATGTCGAGGCGGGCATGCATCCGATCGGGGGATTGCGCGTCGGTCACCACAAGTTCTACGAAATGTTCATGCTCATCTTCATATTTGTCACTTAAAAGGTCTTCGATGCGGCCTCGCAGGCGGCTCATTGGTCGAGGCTGAGGTATTTCCACCGGCTCTAAAGCCGGCTCGCTCCCGGCCTCACCGATATCGACAATTAGCGCACACTTGATGTGCCGTGCTTCTGAAATTGAATACCGCAGTAACGAGCCACTATAAGAAATCATTGGGTCTGCTGAACTAACAAGTTGCTGTCGGTGCAGATGGCCGAGTGCCACATACGTTAGGCCCCGGCCCGCAAAACTGCTAGCGGGGACAACTTGAACTCCCCCAACTGTTAAATCGCGCTCACTTTCAGAGGTTTCACAATTTGTGCCACTGGAGGCAACGAATGCGTGGCCGATTGCCACTGCCCTAGACGTGCCACGCTCAGCGATATCAGCGGCAATGCGATCAAGTGCCGCATTCATTACCGCCTCATGGCTGCGCTCAAGCTTTGCCTCTGGCTGGCCAAAAACCTCGCGGGCCACATCGGGCTCCAGATAGGGCAATGGGTACAGCAGTACTGCACCGAACTCATCCTCCAGTTCAATTGCTGAGCCAACGTCATTTAATGAGCCGACCACGTGCACACCTGGCTGCAGTACTCCGGAGTAGATTGCCAATCGATCACCGCTGTCGTGATTGCCGGCGGTTACCACCGTGACAATCCCGGCGGCGGCGAGGCTCTCGATAATCCCATTAAAAAGTCGCAGCGACTCAACCGGTGGGATTGCGCGGTCAAAAACGTCACCGGCAACGATTACGGCATCCACCGAACGGCTAATAGCTAGATCGACAAGGAATTTGAGTGCCTGCTCCTGCGCCTCTTGCAACCCATACCCATGCAGGGTTCGCCCAAGGTGCCAATCCGAGGTGTGCAGCAGTCGCATGGTGCGACGCTACCGGGTGTCTAGACCCCTACCGATTCGACCGGGGTAGTAGTGCCAGAACCAGTTTCCGCCGAAGTATCCGGGGTGGCGCTATGCAGAGCGGATTTTTTCAACCAACGAGCCCACGGGATATTCCAGAGCCCCCCGGGCCCGTTCCATGGCTCCACGGTTTGGCCCTTGGTATTCGAGTAAACAACGACATCTCCGGGGACGGTGTTGTCATAGATCCATTTCGCATCGGACTCGAACATATTCGTGCACCCATGTGAGCCATTCCAGCTCCCGATCCTTGAGTACGCCCAAGGTGCCGCGTGGATGAATTCGCCGGTGGGTGTAAGCCGAGTGTTCCATGGCACGTCCGGAAGTAAATATTGTTGATCGGGGTCAGTGATAGCTAGCGCCGCACTCGTGTACGTGTGCAGTGGTTCCTTGTCGACGCTGATCACTTTGACACCATTGGAGGTTTCCCAATCTGCGGCCCCCAATGAGACCGGGAAAACCTTCCGCTTTACGCCATCTATGAAGACACTCATTCGGTCGGTCTTGCCATCAACCTTTATGACGACACTGTTCCCCGTCAAGAATGAATAGGTTCGGGCCAGCGCCGTGGACCCAACTACATATGTGCTTCCACTCTTACCAAGAACAGCGTTGTCAAGTGTGGAGGTGATGTTGATGGTCGAGTTTCCGGGCCACCAAGTGCGTGGCCGAAATACCACACTGCGGTTGTCCAGCCAGCCCCATGCTCCCGGTACCCCACGCACGATGCCATCTTGATTGGTGGCGGTCACCGCGAGATTTCTTTCGACGGCAGCCTTGTTGGAGATATCGCGACTAAAACGAAATTTCGGTAAAGCACCGACCCCTAGCCTGACGGTTGGACGACTTACCCCGAGATTGTTGCTTGCCGCATTGAATGTCGCGCTAACTCTCACGCGCGGACTCGGCAGAACTTTCGGTTTATCGGCCGACTCAGTAACCGCCGAGGTGGGGATCCCTACCCCGGTATTACTGATCTCGCCGGCACCTGTTGCATTGACCGCACGCAGTATCACCGAGTAGGTCTGGCCACTCGTCAAACTGCCCAGTGGGCAAATTCCTGGAGTACCAGCGCAGGTGAACCAGGTGGTGCCGCCGTCAATTGAAACCTGGTAGGCCGTAATTGGGGAACCGCCAGCGGCTAAAGGCGCCGTGTAGATAACCTGCAGTTCAGTGGCCGCGGGGCCGGAATTTACCGCGGTGATGGTTGGTGCTGATGGGTACGGCTCGACCGCTAGGGCGGTAGTTGCACCAATAACAGCAATTGCACCGGCAGCCAGCACACCGGCAGCCAACTTGGTGGCTATGGTCATGGCGAAGATACGTGGGGGAAGCACTCACATACTCTAAAACACTTTTCCCGAGGCGCAAACCACCGGCTACCCCGAAATGATAACCAAGCGCTCCTCGGTCATTTCGCGAACCGAGTACGCCGGACCTTCTCGGGTGTTACCCGAATCCCGGATCCCGCCATAGGGCATGTGATCGGCTCGCCACGTTGGCACCTCATTGATCAGCACGCCGCCAAAGTCCAAAGTTCGAGCGGCTTGCAGACCTTTAGCAATATCTGAAGTGAAAACCGCTGCTTGCAAGCCATATCTGGTGTCATTGGCGATCCGAAGGGCTTCGTCATAGGACTCATAGGTCTGGACCGCGACCACGGGGCCGAACACCTCGAGTGCGCAAATATTCATTTCGGGCTTAGCGTTGACGATAACGGTCGGACGTAATACTCCGTTTACATCAAGATCTCCACCGCAAGCCACTTTACCTCCGGCTGATACGGCCTCTGCTATCCAGCTGACAACTCGGTCACGCTCGGCCCGCGAGATCAGGGCAGAAAGATCAGTGGCCTCATCCATTGGGTCACCAACAATCAACTCATTTACCTTCTCAACGAGCTTGACAACAAAATCGTCAGCGATACTTTGATGCACCAGTACCCGCTGCGTGGAAATACAGGATTGGCCGGCATGGGCGAACCCGGCCAACTTGATCTTCGTTGCTGCGGTGGCCCAATCACCATCGGCCTCGATAATCACCGGAGCGTTATTGCCAAGTTCGAGTCCGACGCGCTTACGCGGTGCCCGTGCCCGAATACCCCAGCCCACATCCGGAGAGCCGGTGAAACTGATCAAGGCAACTCCTGGGTGATCAACAAGGGCGTTGCCTACCGTGCCACCACTGCCGGTGACTATCTGAAGGTAACCATCAGGTAAGCCGGCATCAGCGAGTAAGCGGGCGAGCAGGATCGAGGAGAAAGGGGTCTGCGAAGCCGGCTTCAAAACCACCGCGCAGCCCGCAGCAATTGCCGGGCCAACTTTGTGCACCACGAGGTTCAGCGGGAAGTTGAACGGTGAAATTGCCCCAACAACACCAACGGGAACCCTGAGTGTGAATCCAATTTTGCCGCCTCCGACAGCTGCCGCCTCTAGTGGCACGGTGTCTCCGGTTAGCGTGCGCGCCACCGCGCTGGAGAACTGGAATGTCGCAATCGCGCGATCGGCCTCACCACGCGCCGTCTTGATCGGCTTGGCGGATTCGCGGGCAATAGCAATGGCGAAGTCATCTCGGCGCTCCGCCATCAAGAGCGCAGCTTTATCCAATATCTCGGCACGCTGCCATTGGGCCAACGGGCGCTCCTGCATTGCCTTGCGCGCATACGCCACTCCGGCGTCAACATCGGCGGCGGTCAGGGCTGGTACCTGGCCCAGCAAGGCGCCATCAAATGGTGAATGCACCTCAATGACGGCCGACCCCGCGGTCAGTTCACCACATAGTGGGACGGGGGTGACTTCGGTAACTTGGATGCCTGGGATGAGTTGTTCCATGGCCAGAATCTAGCCCGATACGCTGTGGGTATGTCACCTCAGGGGCAACTTCTCACCGTAACGAGCCTCACCAAGGTATTCGGCAAGGTGCAGGCAATTTCAGATTTGTCATTCAAGGTGCAACCAGGGCGAGTAACCGGGTTTCTCGGACCCAACGGTTCGGGCAAGACCACGACCCTGCGCTGCCTACTTGGCCTAGTCCAACCCACAAGTGGGTCCGCCCGAGTGGGCGAACATGACTACCGAGAGCTTTCGCACCCGGCCACGGTTGTTGGAGCGGCTCTGGAGGCCAGCGGGTTTCATCCCGGCCGAACCGCGCGTGGCCATCTTCAGGTGATCACCGATGCCGCAGCGCTACCCGCGGCCCGCGCCGATGAAGTGCTGGCGCTGGTGGGCCTGACCGAGGCCGCCGGCCGCAAAGTGGGTGGGTTCTCCCTTGGCATGCGCCAGCGGCTGGCCCTGGCTGCAGCTTTGGTCGGTGACCCTGGGGTACTTATTTTGGACGAGCCCGCCAACGGGCTTGACCCCGAAGGCATCGCCTGGCTTCGCAGCTTCCAGCGGGCAAGGGCCCAAGAAGGCCGCACGGTACTGGTTTTCAGCCATGTACTTTCCGAGGTGCAACAAACCGTCGACGACGTAGTCATCATCAGCAAAGGTAGGTTGGTTCAGACCGGAACACTTGACGAATTGACCGGCACCGGAATCTCAAAGGTTCGGGTGCGAACACCTAACGCTGAAGTATTGCGATTGGCGTTAACGGCAGTTACCAATAACGGAGTCGAAACCAGAGTTGAAATCGTCAGTGAAAACGAAATTTTGGTCGTCGGCATCGAAGCGGCTCAGATCGGCAACATCGCCCTCCACGAAAAGGTGGAGCTACATGAGCTAACACCATTTGGAAATGACCTCGAGGCTCTTTTCCTTGAACTCACCGCCGGTGGCAACCCAGGCGGTGCCGCATGATGGCCTTGGTGCGTTCTGAGCTCCGTAAAGTCACCACCACCAAAGTGCTGCTTTGGCTAACTATCGCCACCGTGGCCTTCAGCGCCCTAAATGTCGTGCTACTCGTCTTCTTGACTCCACGCGCGATGGATATCAGCACCGACGTTAACTTCTTACTTGATCCGGCCTACGTGACAAATATCCTCGGAGCCGCCGGTTCCTCGTCAATTTTCATCTTGATTCTTGGCATCATCGGAATGACCGGTGAATACCGTCATATGACGATCACATCTACCTTCCTGGTAACGCCAAAACGCCCGAGGGTGCTTATCGCAAAAGGCATTGCCTACGCACTTCTGGGCGCCGCCCTTGGGCTAATTGCCTTCGCGTCAAGTTTCGCGGTCACCTTGATCGCACTCTCACGCGAGGCGCACGCGCCGGTCGATGCCACCATCGCACTAC
>JBAXHK010000001.1:0-15761 GCA_037138935.1 Actinomycetes bacterium | reverse complement strand
AGGGATAGTTGAGACTTTTCGCCGAAACCTGCGGCGTAAGTTTCGTTAGCAGATAGAACTTCTTCTAGAACTGACATGCCGAGGCCTTTCAATTTGGGAGATTTATTTTCACGCTGGTTCGTAACGCGAAGGCTAGGAGAGATTAAATCTAAATCGCCAAGCCCAGATACACCTGCACACACTTTGCAGAATCCATGAGTTCCAGTGAGACATCGCGGTGGATGCTGTTGACCGTGCGGCAGCGCGCAAATCGGCATGTTCACCTCCTTTCTTTGGCGTCGTGAGGTCAAGTCTCTGGGCTTTATGTACCCTTAATCACGAAATATTTTCCGGAACACGTTTGCGCCTGAACAAGCGCAGAAACGGTTGCACCAGTGAAAGGGTTGTGTCCCACGTGCGATCGAGACTTGTGCTTATTCGCCCCCTGGCAACCCTGATCTCGATCGTCGTCCCAATACTTTTGGTCACCTCGACCCAGCCAGTTCAGGCAACCAGCGGAAATCTAGTTTTCGCGACATTTAATGTTTGTAAAGTCGCTTGCGCGGCACCGGCTCCACCTTGGGATATCAGACGAGATCGGGTGGCACGTGTAATAGGTGAATCCGGAGCCGACGTAGTAGGGCTGCAGGAGGCAACAAACAACCCGACCACCACGGCTAAAACCCAGATAGCAGATATTCAAACGATGGTGGCTCCCGCCGGGTACGTTTCGCCATTCTTCACAGTCGATTCGAATGAATGTCGTAGGCCACGCGATGCCCAAGGTGAGCTCACCGGTCCGTCGCCGTGCGACAACTCCGCAGCCTTGCTTTATCGCACCGCAACGATTGAGCAGGTCACCACGCCTACTTGTCTTCCATCCGCCGGTATCGTTCAGGTGGGGGCGATCGCACCGGGTATCGATGCGGTATCAGCAGCAAGGTCGGTTGCCTGGGCCTACCTCCGAGGTAAGAATGGCGCCGGGCCATTTCTCGCAATCTCCTTGCATCTAGATTCAAATAAAGACGTCATTGCCGAAGGCTCGCGCATAGCGGTAGGCCAGGCACTCGGTGGTTGGGTGAATTGGATGAACGGCATTCAGGGCATGAGTAACACCCCAGTGATTTTAATGGCAGACCTCAACTCATATGCGAAGCGGCAACCAAACGGTGTTCAAACGGCACTAACTAGCGCAGGGTGGGTTGACGCCCACTCGGCACGATTGCGTCGCAATATTCAGTACTCAACGATCAATTACAACCCACGCCTGGGGGAAGGCGCCCAGGGGTTCCCCGCAGCGCCGTATAAGTTTCAAAAGACCAAGAAAAATCCCAAAGGTGAAGCCACTCGAATCGACTACATCATGGGCTACGGCACCGGGCTGCGGGTCATTGACTACGAGGTAGTCATCTATTTAAATGGCAAGGCGTTCAACACTGATTACCAAGCCTCTGATCATCAAATGGTAAAAGCTACTTTCGCCTTTCCCTGACTTTCTAGTGGTTCGTAGTCATCTTCGAGCTATTGCGGCAGACGCCTAAACACCGGGCGTGGCAAAGTCTTTAGCGCGGTCATGACGAAGCGCAGCGGCCCGGGGGCATACACGGTGTTCTTGCCTTTGCGTAACCCCGCTACAACAATATTCGCTACCACTTCTGGGTCGGTCGTCATCGGTGCTTCGGGCATACCGGTTGTCATCTTCGTACGCACCATGCCGGGGCGGACAACAAGAACATTTGCGCCCGAGCCATGCAATGCGTCACCAAGGCCTTGAGCGAAGGCATCGAGACCAGCTTTCGTGGACCCATAAATGAAATTCGATCGCCGTGCGCGATCACCAGCGACACTTGAGAAGACTACGAGTGACCCGTGGCCTTGACCCTTCAATCGTGCTGCAACTCTTAAGCCCACGCTCACGGCGCCGGTGTAGTTGGTCGTGGCCACCTCAACTGCGAGATCGGGGTTGGCCTCACCTTCGTCTTGGCTGCCAAGAACCCCGAAAGCAAGAAGAACGATGTCAATATCCCCGGCATCAAACACCTGATTAATCAGCACCGCGTGCTCCGTGGTGTTCTTGGCCTCAAAATCTATCGCTGAAACCCCATGAATACCTGAATGGGTTAGCGCAGCAATTGCTGCATCGCGCGCCGGTGACGGCCGCCCCGCTAACACCACTCGCTTAAGGCGATTACGCGGCAAAGCCCGCACCGTGGCTAAAGCAATCTCGCTGGTACCCCCTAGGACAAGTACCGATTGCGGATCACCGAGTGCATCGTTCACAGAGACAACCTCCTGGCTAGGTCTGACTTGAAAATACCTTTGGGGTCCATCTGATCGCGGGTGCGCTGCCACTGCTTAAGGCGCGGATAGGTGCGCGCGAACATTTCTGGTGACTGCCTTGAGTCTTTGGCAAGGTAGAGCCGGCCGCCGGCATTGGCAACTAACTCATCCAATTCATCCAAAGCCGCCGCAAGCCCCGGGATGCCCGCAGGCACATCGGCCGCCAGGGTCCAGCCGGCCTGCGGAAATGAAAGTGGGGCTGGGTTGGCAGCACCAAATCGCTTTAACACTGTCAGAAAACTAGGTGCGCCGATACTTTGCAGCTTGCGAAGTGCGGTGCCAATAACTTCGCCGGCCTCGTCTGGCACCACAAATTGATATTGGACAAATCCTGCGGGGCCGTAAACCCGATTCCAGTCTGCTACGAAATCAAGTGGATGAAAGAACTCAGAAATTGGTTGCAGCGCGCCCTGTTCATGTTTAGGGGCTTTGCGATACCACGCTTCATTGAAGGCCCGCACGGTAAATTTATTGAGTAGCCCGCTCGGGATAAACCCGGGAGTTTTCGCCAATGCCTTGGGACCATAAGCGAGTGCTGTTGCTCGCTTATCTTCGGGCAACTGATCGCGCGTTGCGTGATCACCGCGGGTAATTACCCCGCGTCCTGATGCAGAGAGACTGTCGATCCAAGCGACGCTATAGCGGTATTGTGAATCACTTTCAATCATTTGCGCCATCACTTTGTCAAGGTCTGGGCAGCGTTCAGTGTCGACACTTATCAAAGAGCTAGAAATTGGGATCATCTTGAAAGTTGCCTCGGTCATAACTCCGGTTAAACCCATTCCACCAACCGTGGCCCAAAACTGTTCCTGCGATTGCGCGTCATCAGGATTAAGCACACGTAACTCACCGAGCCCGTTAACGAGTTTTATCTCCTGCACATGATTGCCAAAGCTGCCCTCTACGTGGTGGTTCTTGCCATGCACATCGGCTGCGATGGCGCCACCGATTGTCACCATTCGGGTGCCCGGAGAAACCGGCACGAAGAACCCAGCGGGCACGGTAGCCAGTAAGAGATCGTGGAAGCTCACACCAGTGCCGACCGTGACAGCACCGGTACTCGCGTTCAGGGAGATTGATGACATTTGCTCGAGGTCAATTACTGACGCCCCGCCACTTTGGGCTGCGTCACCATATGAACGGCCCAGCCCACGCGCTAACACTCCTCTAGGCCCGGATTCTTCGATGCACCTTTGAACTTGTTCAACGGTGCTAACCGGCACTACTTTCGCCAGCGAAGGCGAGGTACGCCCCCACCCGGTTAGGAGTTGTTCGTCGTCAGTACGTCGTAGCGGTGATTGTTGTGACATTAAGCGCCCAATGCTCCTAAACCGAACAGCAGCAGCCAGACGCCACCGATGGCTAACAGTGCCTTATCGTGCAGCACCGCGTCCTCGGGTGCCTCTGCTTTACCGCGATCAATAGCCACGCCGTATCTCAATATTGCCAGCACGAATGGCAGCACACTCCACTGCGCCCACGGCAGGGTAGATGGAGCCTGACCTACCTCGAAGGCCCACAGGCAGTAGGCAACGATCGTCACAGCAGCTGACACGCCCAAGACGAAACGCAGATAGCCCAATGAGTAGCCGTCAAGGCTACGGCGCTTTGGTGTATTTGTGCCAGCAGCTTGGTTCAGCGATCGCTCAAGTTCACTGAACCTCTTGCCCGCAGCCATAAAGAGTGATCCGAAACCGGCAACGATCAAGAACCATTGCGAGATCGGCAGGTTTGATGCGACGCCGCCAGCAATTGCCCGAAGCAGGAAGCCCATGGCAATGAGTACGAGTTCAATGACCGGCTCGTGCTTTAAGAAGAGCGAATATGAAAGAGTGAAAATGAAATAGATTGCAACAACGCCAGCGAGTTCTGGCCTTATCCACCAGGACAATGCCAACGCCCCAAGTGCGAGCACGATTGCGAAAGCCGCTGCGACACTCGGCTTTAGGTCTCCCGCGGCAATCGGACGATTACACTTCGTTGGATGGTCGCGATCAGCATCAACGTCGCGAATATCGTTGATTAAATAAGTCGAACTCGATATTAGGCAAAATGCGATAAATGCCCAAAGGGTCGGCACCAACACCGATGGTTCGAAAAGTGAACCAGCCGCCAATGGAGCGGCAAGTACAAGAACGTTCTTTAACCATTGCCTCGGCCGCATTGCTGAGGCCAGTGCAACGGGTAGTGGCCGACCCTTACGCGTCGCGTTCAACACTTGCCCCCGGCTCTGAATCGCCGACAATTCGAGCCAACTGCGGTACTACAAGTAACCAAGTGATTACGTGCAAGATTGACAGCCAGATACGGGTAGACCAAAGCACGTCAACGGGTTGCATGAGGAGCCCGCCGAGGGAAAGCAAAGCAATAAGGGTGCCACCCCAATAAACAACCCGACGGGCACCGCGTCGCCCCAACATCAAACTTGAAAGCAGCGCGCCAACTACAGCGGCAAATACCGGGGCGAGCAGCACTAAAAGCCACGGGACCACCGTCAGGGCGCCGCCTAATACCGATGGAACCTCAAACGGCACCCCGAGTAGGCGCCCAATGCCATATACGAGCAGGCTCAGCAGGCCGGCCCAGCCGCCGGTCAGGGCGCCCGCGTATAGCAGGAACCGCAAAGTGGGGTTAGCTGACTTGGGAGGGGCAATCGGGGTCACCGATGTTGTCCAGAAGCCCGTCATACCCCCATTGTGGCGAATGATTGCGGGCCGCGACGCAGGTGGGCAAAACACGTCGCGCACTTGCGCAAGTTACTGATCAGTAGCATTATTAGGTTACTGGCTGGTAACCTTGCCCCGGGGCGGGGAGTTCCGGCAAACTGCAGAGGCCTAACTAATAAAGGAGCAAGGTCGGTCATGGGACATTACAAGAGCAACCTTCGTGACTTGGAGTTCAACCTTTTCGAGGTATTCGGTGCTGGTGAACGCCTCGGCAATGGGCCATTTGCAGATATGGACGAAGACACCGCGCGCGATGTCCTTCGCGAAGTTGAGCGACTCGCAACCGGTGAACTCGCCGACTCCTTCGCCGACTCAGACCGAAACCCACCGATTTATGACCCGAAAACCAAAACGGTCACCATGCCGGAAAGCTTTAAGAAGTCTTACCGCTTGCTCCTGGATTCACAGTGGTGGCGCCTTGACCTGCCAGCACATATGGGCGGCTCTGGTGCACCACCGTCACTGCGTTGGGCGGCCAGCGAAATGTTGCTCGGCTCAAATCCCGCCGCATTCATGTTTATGTCCGGGCCTGGTTTTGCCAGCATTCTTGACAGTATCGGCAACGCGGATCAAAAACGAGCTGCTACTTTCACCATCGACAAGGGCTGGGGCTCGACGATGGTGCTAACGGAGCCAGACGCAGGTTCCGACGTCGGTGCAGGCCGCGCCAAAGCTATTGATAACGGCGACGGCACTTGGCGCATTGAGGGTGTCAAGCGTTTCATTAGCTCCGGTGAGCACGACATGGCCGAAAATATTTTACACTTGGTACTCGCGCGACCTGTTGGTGCTGGCCCAGGTACTAAAGGCCTCTCACTTTTCCTCGTCCCCAAGTTTCACTTTGATTTCCAGACCGGTGAACTGGGCGACCGCAATGGCGTCTACGCAACCAACGTAGAAAAGAAGATGGGCTTAAAGGTGTCAACAACCTGCGAGATCTCCTTCAGCGAAAATGAGCCCGCCATAGGTTGGCTGGTGGGTGACATTCACGACGGCATCGCCCAGATGTTCAAGGTCATCGAGTATGCGCGCATGATGGTCGGCACCAAAGCCATCGCAACTCTTTCAACCGGGTACCTTAATGCCCTTGATTACGCGAAAACTCGCGTCCAGGGCGCTGACTTAACACAGATGACCGATAAGACCGCACCACGCGTGACGATTGTTCACCACCCCGATGTCCGCCGCTCCTTAATGCTGCAAAAGTCATACGCCGAAGGAATGCGAGCACTCATCGCATTCACCGCCTACTGGCAAGACATGGTTGAGATGGGTGAGGCCGGCATTGAAGGTGTCGACTTGGACGCCGCCCTGCGCATGAATGATTTACTTCTTCCGATTGTCAAAGGTGTTGGATCGGAGCGTTCGTATGAAATGCTCGCGGTATCACTACAAACGTACGGTGGTTCTGGCTACCTTCAGGATTACCCAATTGAACAATACCTTCGCGACTCCAAGATCGATACCCTGTACGAAGGCACCACTGCTATTCAGGGGCTCGACTTCTTCTTCCGCAAGATGGTTCGTGACCAGTTCAAGTCGATTTTCTACTTAGGATCGCAAATCACCGAGACGGTAAAAGGTGATGAAGGTTCTGGGCAGTTGGCAACCGAACGTGAGCTACTCGGCAAAGCCCTTGAGGACGTGCAGGCAGTTATTGGCCTGCTAGGGCAATGGGCCATGGCTTCACAAACTGATTCTCGGGAGATCTACCGGGTTGGCCTGAACACCACTCGCCTGCTGATGGCAACCGGTGACCTACTCATTGGCTGGCTACTCCTCCGTCAAGCTGAGGTGGCAATTGCGGCCCTTGCGGCGGGTGCCTCTGATCGTGATCGGCCCTTCTATCTAGGCAAGATCGAAACAGCCAAGTGGTTCGCGCGCAATCGCCTCCCGTTACTGGCAGCCGAAAGGGCAGTTGCCGAAGCAACCACCCTTGAAGTCATGGAACTCCCCGAGGAATCCTTCTAAGCCCCCAAGGCTCGTAGAATCAGTACATGAGGTTGCGCCGTTTCGTTTACGTTTTCATTTTCGGCGTTGTTGCCACGTTAATGAGTGTCAGTGCGGCAAGTGGGCACTCGCAGCTGGTTTCATCAGACCCAGTCGATGGTTCGGTGCTGAGTGCACCACCAACTCAGGTTGTCCTGACTTTCAACGAGGCACTACTTAAAGAAGCCGTTGATGTGGCGATCGCCAACGGAGCCGGAGAGGCAGTCAGCGGTGCCGTCGCTACGGCGGTGGGCGCCATCGTCACAATCCCATGGCCATCTGATTTACCGCCGGATAATTATTCGGTTTCCTACCGAATCGTTTCTGATGACGGGCACCCGATAACCGGGTCGATTGGGTTTTCCTACACCTCGGCGAGCAGCTCAACATCGGTCGCACCTCCCGAAGCAACGCCCGAGGCGTCGCCCGAAGCAACATCGGTGTTCACACCCAAGGCAACGCCCGAGGCGTCGCCAACATCGGAACCCGCACCCGGTTTCCCAATAGGGCTAGTTGGTCTAATTCTCGCCCTAGCCGCCACGATCACCGTCATCATTTTGGCAAGGCGCGCACGTAGATGAGGCAGACAGTCACGCAGCGTGCACCGCGAATCACCACGAACCAACCAATGGGTTTTGGTGCTATCGCTTTGCTCGCCGTCGCGTTGGTGGTGCTTGCGATAAGTGCACTCGCGGTGTCCTTGGTGGTATCCGGTGGTGCATATGAGCCACCAAGTGCCGGGCTCCCAGATCCTGGGCCACTTGTTGTATGGGGAGTTCCAGCACTGCGCCTACTTACTGAAATAGCTGCCCTCGCAACTATTGGTTGGCTACTTGCTGCTTGCATACTTGATCCATCGGGTAAGGACGGTGTCATTTCTCGGGTGGGTCGATCAGATGCCGTTCGGGCCTCAATAGCCGCACTCATCTGGTCAGCACTTGCCATTGCCCAGATGTTCTTCGTTCTCGCCAATGTACTGGGTATCACCCTTAGCCAAGCATTTAATCCTGCTGTTTTCGCGACGTACGCAAGTGATATTCCGGCAACCCGCGCCCTGATGATAATGGCGCTGCTGGCTTTCATCGTCTCTTTCGGCGCCTTCGTCACTTCAACCATCGGCGCTGAGGCTGGTTGGCTGATTGTGGCTTTGGTCGCTGTCTCGTTACCGGTGCTCGGTGGCCACGGCTCTGGGTTGGGTGATCATGCGCTAGCTATAACCGCCGGGATTACCCATATTCTTGCGGCCGTCATTTGGGTCGGCGGCCTGATGGCACTGGCGCTACATGCAGTTCGCCGCGATGGATCCTTGCAGCGCTCACTTCAACGCTTCTCGGCAATAGCCCTTGTGGCGATCGTGCTATTAGCACTAAGTGGTATCGCGAATGCATACACGCGCCTTGAGTCCCTGGATCAGTTATTCAGCACCGGATACGGTCAAGTGGTATTCGCCAAGGCGCTACTAATCACCAGCCTTGGAGTCATAGGTTGGGTGATGCGCAGACGAGTTTATTCGGGCCTCAAAAAAGCCTCTGGAGTGGCCCTCTTCGCCAGAATTGCCGGGCTAGAACTAGTAATCATGACGCTCGCTGTCGCCCTCGGCGTGACTCTCGCATCAAGTGCCTCACCAAGGCTACAAACACCATTCAACTCATTTGGCGAAACCTTGCTCGGATTTGCCTACCCACCACCACCGACCGTGCTCACCGTTGGCCTGGGCTTTCGCCTAGAACCACTCTTTCTGACGCTCGGAATCGTTGGAGCAGCGCTCTATTGCATCGGGGTTGCGCGCCTTCGAAGGCGCGGCGATAAATGGCCCTGGGGTCGACTCATAGCTTGGCTCCTCGGCATCGGCATCATGATTTGGTGCACGAACGGAGGTATCGCTACTTACTCCCAAGTTTCAGTTGGCGTCCACCTGTGTCAACACATGACCATGACAATGGTTGCTCCAATCATGTTGGTACTTGGCGCCCCGGCGACACTGGCACTACGCGCACTAAAGCCCGGGAAAGGCTTCGACCGCGGCCCACGCGAGTGGCTCCTGTGGCTTCTGCAAAGTTGGATAACCCGAATAGCCACCAACCCTTTCTTCGTGTTTTTTATTTATGTACTCGGGTTGTATGGCCTATACATGACCCCACTCTTCGGGTGGCTGATGGGCAGTCACGCCGGCCACGTTGTCATGCAGCTTCATTTCTTGGCGGCTGGTTACCTCTTTTATTGGGTACTCATCGGCATTGACCCCAGGCCCAAACCACTGCCTTACTGGGCGCGCCTACTCATGTTGATGCTGGCGCTATCTGTTCATGGATTCTTCGCGGTAGCAATGATGATGTCCTCGACTCCGCTAGCAATCGAGTGGTACGGCGTGGTGCAGCCAGATTGGATTGTTGATCCCCTCCGTGACACCTTGGTGGGTGCTCAGGTGGCGTGGGGGTTATCTGAAATCCCCACCACCATTGTTTTGATTGTCATTGCGGTTCAATGGTCGCGAAGCGACGAGCGTGAAGCAAAACGTTCTGACCGACAAGCTGAGCGCGATGGCGGAATCGAACTAGCTCGGTATAACGAGCGCTTTGCCCGCTTGGCTGAACGCGATGAACAGGGCTAACCTTTGAGTGCGCATCGGTTACTGATCACCGCCATGGCCCTCATACTGGGGCTCGCTCCCGGGGCACATGCTGCGCAGCCAACAACGCCTGAGTGGTTTCCCACGCAACTGGCGAATATTGGTAATTCAAATCAAGTAATTGTCGTTACCGCAGCAAAGTGGTCAGCAACCGAAGGAACCCTTCGCGCCTTTGAGCGATCAGCAACCGGCAACTGGGTTCAGGTGGTTGACGCCACCTATGCGCAGTTGGGCTACGGAGGGCTAGTAAAGGCCGATGAGCGCCGGCAAGGCACCGGCAAAACCCCAACCGGCACCTTCGCTCTTGATACTGCATTCGGCAGGCTTCCTGACCCCGGCACCGCATTGCCCTATACGAAATTCGACGATAACGATGCCTGGACCTACAACCCGAAGCAGCCCGCTACCTACAACCTCTTTCAAGATGCAGCTGTGAGGTGGGGTGGCTACGGAAACTACGTTGAGAGACTTTGGCAATACGGGAAGCAATACAACTACGTAGCGGTGATTGACTTCAATTTGCCGGCGGGGGAGGTTACCGTAGGCCCCAACGGCATCCGCCGGACCTCGTCTCCGGCTGACACTCGCCGTGGTGGCGGCATCTTCTTGCACGTGAGTAACGGGAATAAGACCGCCGGGTGCATCGCCATCGCCCAAGAACGCATGATCCAAATAATGAAATGGCTAGAACCGGAGAAGAATCCGGTGATCGTTATCGGTACGCTCGACACCATCGACCAGATGTAGTACCTGGCTACCGCAATCGAATGTCTTTAAGTGCCGGGAATTTCTCCCTCCACTTTTCCGGCAATTCGGGATCAACCTCGACATAAATTATTTCCTCGTTGCCACCACCTCGGGCAACGACAGCACCTTTAGGGTCAATCACACAGGAGTGGCCTCCCAATTCAATACCAGGTTGGGCGCCAACTTCATTGCAAGCTATTACCCATGCTTGGTTTTCAATTGCCCGAGCTCGGGTCAATACATCCCAATGCTCGATGCGCGAGGTGGGCCAACCTGAGGTGACAACAAAGGTAGTTGCTCCACCTTCGGTCAACGCCCTAAATAGTTCGGGGAAGCGCAGGTCGTAGCACGTGGCTAGACCGGTCGCGCCAAGTGGCGTATCGACAACCACGAGCTCCTCGCCGCTACTCATCAAAGTTGTCTCACCCCCTTCAAAACCGAAGAGATGGATCTTTCGATACGTTGCACGAAGGTCGCCCTGCGGGGAAAAGAGCACACTGGTGTTGTAGTAAGAACCATCAGCCACTTCGCAAAATGAGCCGCCATGCAACCAAATACCATGTTGTTTGGCCAAAGCGGCCAAATCAGTAACCAGTGGGCCATTGATCGGTTGCGCATGCTCACGTGCGGCCTCGATATCAAAAGCCCCCACATGCCACAACTCGGGTAGCACGACGAATTGCGCTTTTGTTGCCGCTTGGGCTATCAGCTTCAGGGCGTGCGGAACGCGTTCATGGATCGGATCGGCCGAAGTACAGTTTAGTTGAATTAATGCCACTGTGACGCTCACGACTTAACCTTACCGGCCGTCGAGTGCTGCGCATGTTGATTCGCCATTACACTTTCAACACTGCGTTAGGGGACTAGTGAAGAATACATTTACCAAAGTCGAGCTAATTGGGGCATCCCTCGAAGGCTTGACTCAGGTAGCCGATCTGGTTACCCCGCTATCGGATGACCAGTGGCACGCCGACACCCCCTGCCCTGGCTGGAAGGTCTCAGATATTGTCGCCCACCTTGCAGATTTCGAATCTTTCCTGAGCGGCAACCAGCGGGCTATAGTCGAGCCGGACTGGGCTTCCTTGCCGCACGTGTTGAGCGAAACCGGAAAGTTCATTGAACTTGGTGTGCAGGCAAGGCGCGGTAACTCTAAGGCCGAAGTAATTGCAGAGTTGCGCGAACTCATCGAACTGCGCCGCGCGATCTTGAACTCTGATACCGGCGACTTAACGAGCCAGGTACGCGGTCCATTCGGTGGTCCAATAACTCTTGAAAGAGCGCTAACGATGCGCGGATTCGATACCTGGATACATGAGCAAGATATTCGCGATGCCATCGAGCAACCCGGAGGCTGGAGTGGCTTACCTTTTGAAGTTGCGTTAAGTGTGTTGATAAACGCCCTTCCGGTGGTCTGGGGGAAGAACTCCAAGCCACCCGTGAATGCCATACTCAATGTAGTAATTAGCGACCTAGCGAGTGAAGTATTCGTCCGTTTTGATGATGACGGCCGCGCCCGTTTCATCGAATTGGGGGAGCCTACGGTCCAACTTAAAATTTCTGTTAGCGATCTAGTGCATCTAATGTGCGGTCGAGTTGCCGCAGATAGCCCAGAATTTTTAGAACGGATAAACGTAACCGGGCCTGATGAGTTGGTTCAGCGCCTCATTGTTGGAATGGTTGTTACTCCGTAGTCCGACCCATAAGCATTTCAAGGGCGGGGTCGGCAAGGAAATTAGCCATACTCACTAGAGCTCTTGATCCAAGTGCTCCATCGATAACGCGGTGGTCGAAGGACATGGAAAGCTGCATGATGGGGCGCACCGACACCACGCCGTCAACAACCCAAGGCCTATCTAGGATGCGACCGACTGCCAAAATCGCCGATTCACCTGGATTGATGATAGGGGTGCCGCCATCGACACCAAATACACCAACATTGGTTATCGTGATGGTGCCACCGGTGAGATCAGCTGGAGTACTTCGCCCGGCGCGCGCGGTTTCGATAAGCGTGTGAATACTGCGGGCGAGTTCGGGTAATTCCATCGCATCAGCGGACTTAACCGATGGCACAAGTAATCCACGCGGTGTGTCAGCCGCAATACCAAGGTGCACATCTTCGTGGGTCACAATGTCTGCGCCCTCGGGGGTCTCTAGCCAGGTTGCATTTATTCTTGGGTACTTCTTAACCGCTTGAATAACAGCAGCCGCCACAATTGTTAAAGGCGTCACCCGTATTCCTTCAAATGCCACGTGGCTACGGAGCCGCGCAACCAGTTCAAGGGTAGGAGATACGTCGACTTCGACCCATTCGGTCACATGTGGTGCAGTGAAGGCTGAACGCACCATCGCATCGGCCATTGCTCGCTGCACTCCACGCACCGGTTCTCGATCAGCACCGGTGGAAGGTGCCTTTCCCTGACTGGGGGTATGACCATTTTGCGATGATCCGAGCACATCCTCGCGCGTTATTAATCCACCTACTCCTGTCGGCGTCACCGAACCCAAGGCCACGCCAAGATCCTTAGCCAACTTGCGCACGAGTGGCTTAGCCCTGGCCGACGTTACGGTTGCGGCTACTTGATCCTGCTGGCCATCAGTCTTGCGCGGCCTACGGCGGATTTCATGATCGACTTTGACCCCATAACCAACCAGTACCGGTTCGCGATCCTGCGCTTTCGCAGTCACCAAGATGGTGACGATTGGCGAGCCCACGGGCACAATTTCACCTTCAGAAACATGAAGGGTTTCGATCGATCCGGCATATGGGCATGGGAGTTCGACAACCGCTTTGGCGGTCTCAATCTCGACGATTATCTGATTAACAGAAACACTATCGCCGGGGCGCACCCGCCACTTGACGATTTCAGCTTCGGTTAAACCCTCACCGACATCGGGTAAATTGAATACTTGCTGCTGCTGGTCGTCCATTTCAGTACCTCATCACTCGTTCAGCGGCCTCGATCACGCGATCAAGGTCTGGCAGGAAGTACTCCTCGAGCCGGCTTGCCGGGTATGGCACATCAAAACCGGTAACCCTGATCACCGGCGCCTCAAGGGTGTAGAAGCACTTTTCACTAATTCGAGCCGCAATTTCGGCTCCGACACCGCCACTCATCGAAGCCTCGTGAACTACAACTAGCCGACTTGTTCGTTCAACCGATGACACTAGGGTCTCAAGATCGAGTGGTGATATCGACTGCATATCAACTACCTCGAGTGAGATTTCGGTGCTCGCCACCGCAGCTTCAAGGCAGGTTCGCACCATCGGTCCATAACAGGCCACCGTGACGTCACTTCCGGTGCGCACCACTCTTGCTCGCCATGGATCCGCAACTGCAACTAGATCAAGGGCTGCCAGCGACTCATCAACCTCACCCTTATCCCAGTAACGGCGCTTCGGCTCGAAGTAAATAACGGGGTCGTTGCAAGCGATCGCCTGTTGGATGGTGAGATAAGCGGCTTGCGGGTCCGCGGGTGTTAGAACTCGCAGGCCAGCAGTGTGTGCGAAGTAGGCCTCCGGGGACTCACTGTGATGTTCGACCGCCCCGATACCGCCGCCGTAAGGGATCCGAATCGTGATCGGCATTGCTATCGCACCGGCCATTCGGCGATGGAACTTCGCCACCTGTGAAACAATTTGATCGAAGCCTGGGTATACGAAACCGTCGAACTGAATCTCGAGGACGGGCCGGTAGCCCCGCATTGCCAGACCCACCGCCGTTCCGACGATCCCGCTTTCCGCAAGTGGTGCATCCATCACGCGATGCTCGCCGAAGTCCTTTTGTAATCCATCGGTCACGCGGAAAACACCACCAAGGCGCCCGATGTCCTCACCGAAGAGAATCACTTTCGGGTCACGCTCCATTGCTTTGCGCAACCCCGCATTAATTGCCTTAACCATCGTTAACTCGGGCATTGCCTAGCCCACCGAATCCTGGAAGGAGGACAAATATTCCAACATTTCTGACCGCTGCTCATCGATGCGCGCGTGCGGTTCGGCATACACGTCATCAAACATTGACTCAGGGCGCGGTGGGACCATCGCACGAACACCGTCACGAATATGTTCGGCTAGCTCTTCACCCTCCTGCTCGATGTGATCGAAAAAGGACCGATCGGCAATACCTTGACGGGCAAGGTAAACCTTCAAACGCTCAATTGGGTCACGAAGCCGCCAAGTCTCGAGCTCACCGGCGAGTCGGTAGCGAGTCGGATCATCCGAAGTTGTATGCGCGCCCATCCGATAGGTGTACGCCTCAATCAAGGTTGGCCCATTGCCGGTGCGAGCCCGCTCAAGTGCGACCTTCGTTACCGCCATCACCGCAAGGATGTCATTGCCATCAACTTGCACACCGGGGAAGCCAAATCCTGCGGCGCGCTCATAAATCTGCACATTGCTTTGGCGATCACGGGGTTGTGAGATCGCCCATTGATTATTCTGGCAGAAGAAAACAACGGGAGCAGAAAAAGACGCAGCGAAAACAAAGGCTTCATTGACATCACCCTGCGCCATGGCCCCATCGCCAAAATAAGTAACAGCTACGTCCTCGGCGCCATCGAATTGAATGCCCATCGCATAACCAACCCCATGAAGTACCTGCGCCCCGATAACGATCGAGTACGGACCGCACTTATTTACCTGCGGATCCCAACCCCCGGTTGTCACTCCCCGAAACATCGCCAATATTTCAAGCGGCGCTATCCCCCGACACCAGGTGACCCCGTGCTCGCGAAAAGTTGGAAAAGCAAAATCATTCGGGGCCATGGCGCGTGCAGAACCGACCTGTGCGGCCTCCTGCCCAAGGCAGGGAGCCCACAAACCCAACTCACCTTGGCGTTGTAGCGCAGTTGCTTCCGTGTCGATTCGTCGAACGAGAACCATGTCGCGGTAGAGGCCCCGTAGTTCAGAATCACTCAAGGTGATGTCGTACTCGGGATGCGAAACCCGCTGACCCTCCGGGGTCAGCAACTGAACAGCTCTCACGCGCTCTTCTGCCATCAATCCTCCACGGGACATCTTTGCACCAAGGGGGGCAGGTGGCTAACACTCACAGGTGCAAGACTTAAACGCAAGATTAAGCCAGATTCTCATTAAAAAGCGCAACTTTTCATAATTTTCGACGTGGATTGGCGCTACCTTCGTGCTTCAAGGCGATGATTAGGTTTCCTCAGCACATCGAGTCGATGACATTGATGTCGATTCGATTAAGAGCGCGGCAGCATCTCTGCCCGAAGTTATCGAGTTATTCACGGTGGCCGGCGATCCGGGTGCGCTCTTACGAATCTGAGCTGACAATGTCCATCATTTGCAGCGGTTCATCGACAGCCCCCGAAGGACAACTGAAGTTATT